>CAYYPB010000055.1:0-10580 GCA_964473405.1 uncultured Planctomycetaceae bacterium | reverse complement strand
GGGCCCTGTCGCCACGGTCCTCATCGCCTCCCCCATGTCCAAAGGACATGGGCCACCCAATCTCAAGGGATTGTGATGATCCGGCGGCGGCTCCTGTTTTCAGGGCGCGTACAGGGCGTCGGCTTTCGCTACACGACCGTGCGGATTGCCGAGGGGCGGCCCGTTACGGGCTATGTTCGGAACCTGCCCGACGGGCGCGTAGAGGCGGTCATCGAGGGGGCCGAAACCGATCTCGACTGTTTTCAAGCCGCTATCGCCGCCGAGATGGCCGCCAATATCCAGGATACGGCCTGTCAACAGTCTCCGGCTACGAGCGAATACGCCGGCTTCGAGGTACGCTTCTGAGTCGCCTCCCCCGCGATCCACCGCTGTCATCGGTGGCCTTGTGCCCCCGGGTCGCGGACGGGCGGGAATCTGCTATACTTGATCGGTCGGCGACGTTTCGGCCGGCGTGCAAGCGTGCTGGGAGGGGATCTTGGGCCGGCGCCACGCTCCGCGCGTTCCTCATAGTCCTGCCATTCCACACACCGTGACGGCGTGCGTGGCGAGTTGTCCGCGCGACAGATGTCGAATGCAAAAGGAGTCACCTCTAGATGACGGATCAGGCCCCCAATACCGTTTCGGGCACCTTGGAACTCAACGAGAAGGGGCCCGGCTATCTGCGCGAGCAGAAACGCAACTACGCCGTCGTGCCGGCCAACCCGCAGATCGGGCGCGACTTGATCGGTCGTCACCGACTGCGCGGCGGCGAGCCGCTGACCGTCACGATGGGACGTGGCAAGAAGGGCAGGGGACGTCCCGGCGTTACGGGCATCCAGTCCATCGGCGAGAAGAGCCCAGACGCGTACGGCCAGACGGTGCCGTTCGAGGAACTTCCGGTCATCCACCCCGAGGAAGCCTTGAAGTTCGAGACGCCCACGGGCTCGATGTCCATGCGGGTGATCGACTTGTTCACGCCGATCGGTAAGGGCCAACGCGGGCTCATCGTCGCACCGCCGCGGACCGGCAAGACTGTGCTGCTCCAGCAGATGGCGCACGGCCTGATGGAGAACCATCCCGAAGCGCTTCTGATGATGCTCCTGATCGACGAGCGGCCCGAGGAAGTCACCGAGATGCGCCGCTCCATCTGCAAGGAGCGGGCCGGCTGGCACAACGACGCGCCCGAGGTCGTCTTCTCCAACAACGATCAAGACCCCAAGAGCCACGGTCGCATCGCCAAGCTCATGATCGAAAAGGCCAAGCGGCACGTGGAAATGGGGCGGGACGTCGTCATCTTGCTCGACTCACTGACGCGGCTCGGTCGGGCCTTCAACAACCTCGTCGGCTCCAGCGGTCGAACGATGACCGGCGGTCTCGACATTCGGGCACTGTCCGAACCCAAGAGCATCTTCGGCGCCGCGAGGAAGATCGAAGACGGCGGTAGTCTGACCATCATCGCCTCGGTCCTGATCGAGACGGGCAGCCGCATGGACGACTTCATCTTCCAGGAGTTCAAGGGCACGGGCAACATGGAACTCGTCCTCTCCCGCGACCTCGCCAATCTTCGCATGTATCCGGCGGTGAACCTGTCAGACTCCGGCACGCGCAAGGAGGAAATGCTCCTCGGCCAAGAGACCTATGACAAGATGTCGCGCATCCGCCGGCGGTTGCTTTCGAGCAACCCCATCAAGCAGATGGAGACGATCCTCGCCGAGCTGGGCAAGTACCGTACAAACGCCGACTACATCAAGAATCTGGCTTGAGTATTGGTGGAGACGTGCCGGATTGGCCCGGTTTAAGGTGCCCAGCGGTTGGCCCACTGGCTTGCCGTTCGGCGTATCGATGGCCCGGGTTCGCAATGTTCTTCTCCCCCTCGTAATCCTGGCTGCGGATCAACTCGTCGATCGTGAACTCCGTGCCGCGTTCGGGGCATTGCAGCGATAGCGAGCCGATCAGCGAATACGCGCACTGCGGACAGCGAACGTCCACGAGATTGTCCGCGTCGATGACTGGTTTGCCACGTCCAGCGCAAGAAAAAAGGAGGCCTGCCGTGGAACACGACGGGCCTCCAGAGGACGCATGCTTCCTCTCTCCAGGTGTTATCGCCTGCGTCTCAGCAGGGCCAAGCCGCCAATGATCAACAGTGAAATCGTGCCGGGCTCGGGAACCAACACGTCCAGCGCGTCCAACTCGTCAGGCCGCTGCTGGCCGGGGAGCCCGCCGAGCATCCGCATCGTCGCCAACCCGAGTGCTTCGCCGGGAATCCAGATGCCGGGAAAGGCGCCGGGTCCGACGGGCGGCACGAGGATGTCGCCTTCTTCGATCGGTACGCCCCAGATGCTGTCCATCATGCCGATGACGGCCGAACCGCGTCGCACGGAGAAGAAGATGGTGTCGACGCCGGGCGTGTAGATGCCGTCGCCGTTGTCGTTCAAGGCCAACGCATCGAGATCGTCCGAGTCCACGATGCCGGCTGCGAGGTCCAACCCCAGCAGAGCTGCGGGAGCGTAGAGGCCCAGCGCGCCGCCGGCTGAGATCAGCACGTCGCCGCCGACGAAGCCGTTGGCCGCTGCGGTGCCGGTGTTGGCGCCCGGTCCCTCGATCGGATCGAGGAAGCCGGAGTCCAGCGAAAGGAACACGGGCCCACCGAGGTGTGCGACGGTCGTGTCGATATCCACGGCGTCGAGGTTGTCGCCTGGGTCAACGGCCCCGCCCGGTGTCGGCGGGTTGGGCTCGATGAGGCCGAGGCCGGGTCCACCGAAGGGGGGGATGCCATCACCATCAAGGAAGGCGGTGTTGCCCATGACCGCGAACGGCGCCACAGGGCCCGGCGGCAGGCCGATGTCGGTGAACACGTCGGCGGAGGCTTCCATGAACCCGGCGGCACCTTCGGTCGTGACGTTCGGCGGTGCGGCCGCGCCGGGCAGGCCGACGGCGTACTCGTCCACCGAGAAGAACCACTGACCGTGCAGGGCGTCGGTGCCGTAGGACAGTGCGTCCACTTCTACGAGCCCTGCCGCGCCGGGGAAGATGCCGAGGGCACCCACCGGGATCACGGTCCCCGGGGGCGGCAACGGGCCGGGTGCCGGCAGACCGATCGGCGGGCCGCCCATCGGCGCGCTCAGGATGTCACCTTCGGTGATCGGTCCGAGTGTGAATGTATCCGGCACGCCGATGGTAGGCCCTTGATGGTCAATGGAGAAAGTCGGTTGCCCCAGCGCCGAGGTGGCGGCCGAAGCCACAATCAATGCGGACATGAAAACTGCTGTGGTCTTGTGGGTGGACATTGCTCGGTTCCTCCTCAGCATCCTGCCTGAACACGCTGGCCTGACGACATCGTCGGGCCTCTACAAAGGAAGACGTGGCAGGGGGGGCAGCGGCTACTGGGATACCGGGAATCGGCGCGAAGGGTGTAGGTGCATGGGTGGCTCGCCTCCTCCGGAGGTGGGGGATGCGATGATCGAGGCGACAGGTTGCGGCACCATCGCCCGGGGCCGGCGATCAGAGCCGCGACCGTCAGGGAACGCCCGCTGACGAATAGTCGTGCCCACTCAGTGGAACGACATGCGTTCCCTGACGGTCGCGGCTCTGATCGCGAACGAGTGCGTGTTCGCACACTCCTGTTCGGGCTGCTCGTTCTTTCCACGATCCAGCCTATGCAGAAAGTGCGGAATCAGAACTCCGCGACGGTCGCCACGATCGGGTTGCACAGATGTTCCCAGTCTTCGCGGCGCAGCTCGATCGCTTCGCTGTGTGAGCCGGCTTGCATGACGAGGTAATCATCTTCGCGAAGATGCTCGTCCATGATCGTCGGGATCCCGAACAGCGTGCCGACCGGCGGCTCCGCTCCGAGTTCGCAATCCGGGAACAGCTCTCGCATCTCGTCTTCCGTGGCGAGCCGGAGGTTCTTGTCGTTGAGCGCTTCGGCTGCGCGGTCGAGATTGACGTGGTCGCAGGCCGCCAGCACGCACATCGCGAAGCCCGCTCTGCCCTTGACGACGACGGGTTTGGCAACGAGGTAGCCGGAGACGTGCTCCGCCGCCGCCAAGTCCTGAGACGTATAGGCGGGCCGGTGGCGCGATCGTTCAAACGCAATGCCGCGATGTTGAAGGGTGGCTTCCAGGTTCATGATGCACCTCCGAGGGTCTTACCGAGCGACGTGCTCGACCGGTCCAAGCCACGGCGGGCCGGCTCGCAGACATCGCGACGGCACCGCGGCGAAATCAACCTTATCCCAGGGCGACGCCGCGGAGCCACCTTGTCTGAAGGCGGCGCGGTCGTCCCTGCTCTTGCACCGCCGTTGCTTGCGGCGGGTCGGAGACGCGCATGAGAGTTCGGGTGCGTCGAGAGATGGGTCGGCCTTGGAATCGGTCGCCGGCGGCATCCTCCGAAGACCCTTGCCTCAAGATTGCATTACACACCGCTTGGAGTGGCCGTGTCAACAGAAACCCGACGCAAAGACTCTGTACGATTCTGCCTGCGCGGAGTCGTCCCGCACGATATCGGCGATACAATGCCGGCTGGCAGGGGGTACGCACCCTCGGTTGGATCGCCTCGAAAGGAGCGTCAAACATGCGGAAGCCGGTCATTCTCATTACCGGGGCAAACGGCGAGATCGGCCACGCCCTTATCGAGCACTTCGCCGACCAAGACGACCACGACATCGTCGCGATCGATCTGACGCCGATGGACGAGCCGCTTCGTTCGAAATGCCTGGCGACTCACGTCGGCGACATTCTCGACAACGATCTGCTCCAGCGGATCATCAGCGAGTACGAAATCCACGCGATCTACCACCTCGCCGCCCTGCTCAGCACACGGGCAGAGTATTCGCCGGACTCGGCCCATCGCGTCAATGTCGACGGAACGCTGAACCTCCTCAAGCTGGCCCACGAGCAGGCTCGCTGGCACGGTAACAAGGTCAAGTTCCTCTTCCCGAGTTCGATCGCGGTCTACGGGCTGCCCGATCAAGCATCCAAGGACCGTACGGGTCGAATCCGCGAGAGCGAGTGGAACTTCCCGACAACGATGTACGGCTGCAACAAGGTCTATTGCGAACATCTGGGGCGTTATCTTTCGCTGCACTACCGCCAGTTGGCAGCAGATCGCTCGCCCAGTGGCGTCGATTTTCGGGCCGTTCGGTTTCCGGGTCTCATCAGTGCCGTGACGATGCCGGCGGGCGGCACGAGCGACTATGCACCCGAGATGATCCACTTCGCGGCCCAGGGCCAGCCATACGCCTGCTTCGTTGAACCGCAGGCACGCATCCCTTTCCTCGCGATGCCGGATGCGATCAAGGCGCTGACGTTGCTCGCCGCGGCCCCTAGCGAACGACTGACTCAACGCGTCTACAATGTTGGCTCTATCAGCCTCAGTGCCGAGGAGATTCGCGCGTACGTCGTCGAAGCGTTTCCGAAGGCCCAGATTACGTTCGAGCCGGACGTGCCTCGCAATGCCATCATCTCGACCTGGCCCGCCGATGTGGACGATTCTCCGGCAAGGCGAGACTGGGATTGGCGACCGGCCTATGACGCCGATCGGGCGTTCAACGAGTATCTGATGCCCACGATCTCCCGGCGGTACTCGGAGTAATCGCCTAGTGGGCGACATTAGGAGTCCGCAATCGGCCGCCCGGGTCCATTGGTGCGGCCTCAGGGCGTCTGATCGGGCTCCGCCCATGTCTCGCGTCTGGCGTGGGGCGATTCATTTCGTCTTTTTTGGGTTTGACATAGCCACGTCCCCTGGGCATAATCACGGTCAGTTTGCCGAGCGGTCAGGGTCTGCGCGCAGTTTGTTTGTAGAAGCAGCGTTTGTTTCACTTCGCAGTCCCATCCCCCGGCGTAGTAAGGAACGGTCTCATGCCAAGCGGTACAGTCAAGTGGTTCAACGACACAAAGGGTTTTGGTTTCATCAGTTCGGACGAAGGCACGGATGTCTTCGTTCACCAGACCGCCATCATGGCGGAAGGGCACCGCACACTGCGAGAAGGCGAGCGCGTGGAGTTCGAGCTCGTCGACGGCGAGAAGGGCCCCAAGGCCCAGAACGTCAAGTCCATGGACGGCTAGTACTCGGCACTCGCTTGGCGCTTGGCGCTTGTCGCTCGGCCTGCGAAGGCCTGCGGAGGTGTCGCACGGTGTGGGCAGCATGCCACGCCGCTGATGCGAATCTGCCACCAACCCATTGAAAACGAGCGCGACTCAGATGCGCTCGAATAGGGTGCGCGCACGCGACGGCCACTTGGCCCGTCGCGTGCGTTTTTTTGTTCCTCCCCCGTGGTGCAGGGCGGACGGTTGTCGCTCGCCTCCTTCGCGGGGCAGAATACAGCCCGGCAATCCCCCTCCGATGGGCTTCCCTTTTGCAGGTCCCGACGCCAGAATACTGGTCCGCGCAGGCGTAGGTCGCCACTGGCGTTCCGACGCGCGTGCGATGAAGTGACGTTCGCAATCGATCGGTCTTTCCACACGCAGAACACCCTTTTGAGGAGCGGAGACACCCATGATCAAGTTCGGACCCGGCAACCTGAGGATCCCGCGATTCGAGAAGCCCGTCTACGTCGTCGCTGCCGGCGTGACGGACTATCGAAAACGCTACCCAGAGAAAAACTCATCACAACTCTGTACCGAAGCACTCCGTATGGCCGTCGAGGAAAACGACCTCAAGGTCTCGCCCGAGGAGTTTCGACGGATGGTGAATTGGGTCGTCTATTCCCAATTCGCCGACCACTTTGGCGACCAGCTCCTCGCCGCGTCCAAAATCCACGACTATCTCGGCTTCGACCCGTTGGGCAACATCGAGGTGAAGACCGGCGGCGCGACCGGCGGCTCTTCCGTATTGGCTGCGGCCCAGGCCGTTGCGTCGGGCTACGCCAGTTGCGTGCCGGTCGTCGGTTGGGAACGCATGGACGAGGTGCCCACCAAGGTCGGCAACTCCTACATCGCCAGCGCCGCCTGCAAGGACTTCGAGAGCGAACTCGGCTGGATGTACGCGGCCTATTACGCGCTCATGGCGCAGCGGTATCAGTACGAGAACCAAGTGCCGCGCGAGACGTTGGCCAAGATCGCCTGCAAGAACCACGACTACGCGCGGTTCTCGCCCTTTAGCCAGAACCCCGGAAAGTACACCGTCGAAGATGTCCTGAAGAACGACATCGTGTCGGACCCGTTGTCGTTCCTCGAGTGCTGCGTGATGAGCGTCGGCTCGGCTGTGTTGATCCTCGCCGACGAGGAAACGGCCTACAAGATGACCGACAACCCGATGCGCCTCACGGCGTGCTGTGGTGGCACGCATACGCTTCGCACAGCCGACCGGCGGAACATGCCCATCCTGCAACTGCCGAACGAAACCGACGAAACCTACAAGAGCTACTTCAACGAGCGCCGCACCGAGTGGCCCGGTTTCAGCTCGTTCCTCGCGGCTCGGATGGCGGCCTATCTCGCCTACAACATGGCCGGCATCAACGACCCGGTCGAGGACTTCGATCTTCTCGAGACGCACGATGCCTTCACCATCAGTGACATCCAGACCTACGAAGACATCGGCCTGCGGCCCTACGGTCGCGGTCGCGAGTTCGTCGAGTCGGGCGACTGCTACTTCGAGGGGCGTTTGCCGACGAACCTGTCGGGCGGTCTGATCGGCACGATGCACGCCGTCGGTGCCACGGGCGTTTGGCAGCTATGCGAATTGCTTTGGCAACTCCAGGGCAAGTGGATGAAGTTCCACGGCGACCCCGAGCGATGGGCCAAGTACGGCAAGAAGAAGCCCGACGACTTCCGCGATCTTCAGGTGAAGGACGCCAAGCGTGCCTGTGCGATTTCCCACGCCGGTACCGGCAGCCACGTGACCGTCTCGATCATGGAGAGGGTGTAATCGGAGGGGTGAGCCGCGGGCTTTCCCGGCGCGCCGGGACGCGGCGCCGAAGGACGGCCGCCGCGCCAAGCTAGCTCTTGTGGCACAGGCGTCTGGCCTGTGGCCCCACCGGCGAGACGCCGGTGCCACATTTGCTCCGCAGGCCGCAGGGCTTCTCAGCATAGGAACTACACACAAACCCGTCCCAGGACGGTTTGATAAAGACGAAAGGCGAAACATCATGGCAGCTCAATTCAAGGCCGCTCCGGCGGAGATCCTCAACGAGGATCCGCTCACCATCAAGAACCCCAAGACCTGGCATCACATCCACAGCTACGGCGGCTGGGGCAAGTTCTTCAAGGGTCTGGCCGCCGGCAAGCTGTTGGCCACGCGATGCACCAACGCCGACTGCGACGAGGAGGATCTCTGGCTGCCCCCGCGATGTGAGTGCGTGGACTGCTGGCATCCGACGGAGTGGGTCGAGGCCCCGACGACGGCGACGGTCTTCACCTGGTCGCAGTGCAAGTACCCAGGCGAGCTGTTCCGCCTCGAGGCCGGCACCTATCTGATCAGCGTCGAGATCGACGGCGTCTGCACCAAGCTGATGAGCTACATGCTCGAAGGCAAGCCCGAGATCGGAATGAAGGTCAAGGCCGTCTTCAACACAGACAAGCCGACCAGCACGATCCTCGACCTGGCTTGGGTGCCTGCGTAGGCCAGCGTTCACAAAGCCCATGGATCAGAATCCATGGGCTTGGCGTGCGTTTATCAAACCGCTCGAAGCACGATGGGTGGCCCCTGTCCTTCGAACATGGGGGAGCCGATGAGGAACGCCCTGGATCGCACCGATCATCGCGTCCCTGACCTCCAGAGGAGGGCCTTCCGGCGGCCGGGGAGCTTGAGACATCGACTTGGTTGGCGAGTCTGAGACGGACTTGCGGTTTCACTACTATGGCCCGAACCTCCTCGTCCTCCTTGGCGGGGGGCGAGAGATCATGTTCCAGGGCCGGATTCGGTTTCTTGAAGATCGAGGTCAGTGGAAAGTCGGATTCTCACTGTGGAAAGTGCCGAGTCTCGTGGTGTGCGGGATGTTCGCCCTGATCCTCGCCGTGGGCCTTCCGTGGGTGATTGTGCACACGATGCTCCAGTCAGAGACACCCACTGTGGATTGCTACGCGGGCGTCGTTGGGCTCGTCGTCATCACAGCTGTGGCTTTCTGTCGAAGGTGCTCTACGGTCGGTTCAGGACTGAGATGGCGGCTTTCCGGAACCTGTTCGAGTCTGCAGCGGAGTCCGGCAAGTGAGTTCGAAATGTCGGTCGCCACGAAGAGCGAGACGGGTCTTACGCAGCTGAATACGATTGTGTAGCCAGACACACTGGGCGATCTGCCCGCCAACGAGGTAGAGCAGGCCTTCGGCTGTGGAAACCCCGACGCCTTCAGCGAGGTGCGGCCGGGCCAGACCGTGCTCGACCTGGGCTCGGGTGCCGGCATCGATCTGCTCGTTGCCGCCAAGGAGGGAGGGCCGACCGGCCGCGTGATCGGCGTCGACATGATCGACGAGATGATCGCCAGGGCCAGCGTCAACATCGCCGAGGCCCGCGTCGGCAACGTCGCTGCGGCTCCGTCGGCCCCGGCTCGATCAAACAACTCTGCGAACAAATGGCCGGCAAGATCCAACGCAACCTGTTCACGGCACGCAACCCGGTCAGACGGCGGGGACTACGACGATCACCCGCCCACCGTGTGCTCTGGAGCCCCTCGATGCAATAGACGCAATAGAGCCCCGGACCGCGTAGGTCCGGGGCTCCTTGTGTTGGGCAATGGCTGCCGAGCCCGAGGCTGTCGGGCCGCACCGCGGGTCAGTTCAACAGTGCGTTGACCATGTCTGGGATATCGCCGACGTCCACACTGTTGAGGCCATCGAAGTCACCGTCGCACTGTTCCTGAGGCGTGGCTCCGTTGAGGATGGCATCGGCGAACTGTTGGATGTCGTCACCGTTCGTGAAGCCGTCGCCATTCATGTCGCCACCGGCCGGGGCCGCAGGTGTGTGCTGACAGTTGCCTGCACCATCGCAGCTATCGATCGTGCATGGGTTGCCATCGTCACAATGAGCGGCGGCGGTGCATTCGACCGGGAAGTTGAGCTGAGCGTAGCGTCCGATGTCGGCCGCGCTCTGGTCCGAACCGCCGTTGAGGAGATAGGACCACATCGGTGTGGCCGGCTGGCCGCATCGAATCTTGTGCAGCATCTCCCACGGGTTCTGGACGGCGATCGTGCCGACGAAGATCGCGCCCGGCCCCGGATCGAAGTCGATGGCCGTGCCATTGGCACCGTGACAAACTGAGCAGGCGAACCCATCCAGAGGCGGCGTGGTGTTGTAGTCGATCTGGCCCTGGACAGGATCTCCGAGGAAGGCCTTCGACGGGTAGTCGATGTAGATGCCGTCGTCGATGACGAGGTCCTGCACGAACTGAACGGCATCCCAGATGTCGCCGTCGGCCATTCCGTTGGCACCGAAGCCGTGGCCATTAGGATCGCCCACGCTCTCGGTATTTTTGAGCAGGTCGAACATCTGCTGGGCGGTCAGGAGTGAGCCGAACACGCCGCCGAAACCGGTGTAGTGCGAACCGGAGCCGTACGCGCCGGTCGCGCCCTTGTAGTCCCAGCCGTGGCATTCTTTGCATCGCCATGTGGCCGAGCCGGTCCGGGTGGTGGTGGCGTGGCGGGGCCACCTCGGGTGGTGAGTCGCGGCGG
>CAYYPB010000054.1:0-10582 GCA_964473405.1 uncultured Planctomycetaceae bacterium | reverse complement strand
CGGGCTTGCGTGCGCGTTCAGTGAGGCAGGAGCGGCGTGCGGCCCTCGATCGGCACGATGATCGAGGTGCCGCGGGCGGCACTGACGGCCGACCAGATCGCAGCGCACGCCGACTTCTTCTCGCCTTTCACCAGCACCACCTCCACCTGCTCTTCGGCGGGCCCGCATGGTGCGCACATTTCTTCACAGGTTGAAGCCCCCCTTGTCTGAAGCGTCCGCGCCCCGAGCTGTTCCGGCTGTATCGCCACGCTACGGGTTGAAGTCCCCCTTGTCTGAAGCGTCCGCGCCCCCGATGCGAGCGACGAACCCGCCGGCGACTTTCACACGCGCGTCAACTTCCATCGCTTGACATGAGCCCGGAGGAGAGAAACCGGGCGCGGTCGAACCGTGGCCTCCGGCGTGGCAAGTGTGCGATAGCTCACGAACGGGTGCCAACGGACCTCAGCCTTTCGGGCCGCGGCCGTTCCGATGCAGGTGCCTGCGGGGCTTGGAGCAGTAGTACACCCCCCCCGGCGGGACGTTCATCCAAATCATGCTGTAATCCACCGACTCGAACAAACGCTTGTAGAAACCGCGATAAACCAGCGGTGCGACCGTGATTTGGATGAAGAGCCCGCCCGGATTGAGCGCTTGGTGCAGCCATCTCCAGAGTCTCACCTGCGCCCGGGCGGGTAGATTCGGCGAAGGCAGGCCGCTCAGGACGTAGTCGACCTTCTCGATGCCGAGTTTGCGCAGCGGTTCGGCCACGCGGCTGGCGTCCGCCTGGATCAAGGGCGTATCGGGGAATCGCCGCTCGAGAATGCGGCAGAAGTCGGCGTCGTTCTCAACGGCGACGAAACGATGATGTGGGCGAAGGAGCCCGTTGACCATCTCCGTGATGGGGCCGGTCCCCGCACCCAGCTCGATGATCGTCGCCGGGCGATCAAAGTCAATCGGCGACAGCACGCCTTCCACCATCGACCGACTGCTGGGAACAGCGGAGGAAATGCCGCGCCCTTTGTCGAGGAACTTGCGGAAGAAGAGGGAGAAATCGGAGGCCTTGGCCTTGCCGGACTCGGCGGCGGTCTTTGCGAGCGTCTGCTCGGCTACGCCGCCTTCTGATGGATCGCCTGCCACTGAGTCTCACTTTGTGTAACGCGAATCGTCTGACTAGCCCGGTCGCCGGCAGTGTTCGCCGCACTTGCCCAGCCGTTGGATGATCGTCACCGACCAGCCGGCATCATAGCGGCGAATGCGACGATGGGACAGGGGCACGTCAGGATCCCCGTGAAGTCGTAGCCTCTAAGCTGGACACGCGGCGAACAGGCATAGGCCCTTCGTGCCGCATGGGCAGATTGTGGCAGATAACTCCTTTCGTGAAAGAAAGTTAGCCGCCAGGCCTCGCTTCGGCCGCGTCGACATGCTCGTATGGGACCGTGTGCGTCTTGCGGACAACGACGCATCGATGGAACGTCCCGCCAACCACGGGCTTGCCTTGGGGAAAGCTGAACGGCGCGATCCTCTGGCTGACATCGAAGCGAACCTCGAACCCCAGGTCGACGAGATCCTCAATGCCCAGGCCGAACCAGTATCGACTCCGGTAGTTATCCCACACGCCGACCGCACCGATCGGAAGATTGGCCAGCCGCGTCTGCATCACCGAATGATCGAACGAGGTCGCGACCTGCTGCGGACTGAAGGCGGGATAGTCCAGCATGATAAACACGCGTTCGTCGCCGGCAAAGAACGCAGGCGCGTCGGCCAACGCATCACGAGCGGTGATCCAGTCGGCTGCCTGCTCCGACAGTCGATAGTGATAATTGCCCGCGTCGGCGGCGTAGCGTATCAGAGGCACGAGGCAACCCGCCACGATGACCCCCGTGCCGCAGATCGTCCGTAAGAATCGCGGCAGATTCCGCCAACGCTCCCAGCGGCCGACCAGATTCCAGCCGTACAGGCAGACCAACGCCACGACCGGAGAGATGCACGCGAGGATTCGCACGAATCCAATCGAAGCAAACCAGCCTCGCCACCACAGGACGGTATGGACAACGAAGACCATCGCGCCCACGGCCCAGGCCAGTCGCATCTTGCCACGCAGCGAAGGGAGGACGCCGAAAACAAACAGCGGCAGCAGCACCGGCCCGCAGTAGCGCGGCCAATGCCTGACATAGTGCAGCAATTCGCCGCTTCCGTAGGACGTGTAGCTGCCCGGCGGCCAGGACCAACTGTGCAGGAAGAAGAACGGGTCGTAGGTGATGATCGAGCCGGCCATCATCCAGCAGACGCCACCGACGCCGAGCCATGCGCCGTAACTCAGACGGCGCGTCCATGGCACGGCTAGATCGCGTGATGACAGAACAAGGAGCCCCCACAGAACGATCATGAAGAACCCTTCTGGCCGAACCATCGGCAGGAAAGACACAACAAGCAGAGAGGGAGCAAAGCGCCGCGCCCACCACAGGCGAATGGCAATCACGACACCCAGCGCCATCGGCATCTCGGTCATCGTGTCGCTCGCCAGCGCAAAAGCGTCGGGCTGCCACAAGACCATCAGCCCGGCCAACGTCGCATGGCGGAGTTGCAGGTCGTCGGCCATGCGCATCGTTTGCCAAACGAGCGCCGTCGTCAGGGCCGCGGTGAAGAGGCGAACAGCCGTCCACCCCGCAAGGGCCGGCAGGAACATGATCGCCGCGTACACGGGCCGAGCCCAAGCCGTCAGCAATCGCGCCGGATCCTCAACGCCCTTGACGAAGCTGCGAAAATGCAAGGGCGAATCACCGAAGCCGGTGTACGGCCAGACGAGCAACCAGATAGCGAGAACGAGGAACACCGCGGCACATGCGGCTGGCCGTGTAGCACGCCAACGCTGGCCTTCGGGATTCCTTGTGGAGTCGATTAGCATCCGGCGTCGCAGCATACCGGACGAGCGGCGGCGGTCACAACGGGTCGCATTGTGGGGACGACCCACTCTCATCGAGCGGGTCACCGGCCGTGTTTGCCGCGTGTGTCCTCACTCGGCGGGGCGTCGCCACCGGTGCCGTGCGTGGTGCGGTACTCCTCGTATCGGACGCCAGCGAGTCCGGCCAGTCTCCCCACGCCGAAGGCCAGATAACGCACAGCTTTGACCAGATTGGCACGTCCTGAAACCAGCCCCCATGGCGTCAGGGCCAGCCCGATCAATACCCAGACGAGGCCCTTGGTCATCGACAGCGCGAGCGTGCGAACGCCCGGGAACAGATCGAGTTCGATAGCCGTTGAGGAATTGCCTGCGCGAAACAGCCGGAGGATCAGCCACTTGGCGGTCGTGCGACTGTTGGGAACCGACTCGTGAACGACGCCCGAGGCGGCCCAGACGATCTTGTGTCCCGCGAGCGCCACGCGACGGAAGAAATGAGCGTCTTCGCCGCCGGTCAGGCCGAACCGCACGTCGAAGTGCCGATCCATGCCCCGAACGATATCAGCTCTGAACAGCACGTTGTTGGTCGCGGAGTCATTCAGGCGATGCCCAGTCTCATGGCGAGGGGGATCGAAGAACCCGCCCTTGCGGACCCAGTCGGGGGCGTCGTCTTCGAAGTGCGGCAAAACCGGCCCGGTCACCACGGCCGCGTCGAACTTCCGCTGCACTCGGAAGAGCTCGACCAACCAGTTGGGAGCCGGCACTTCGTCATCGTCGATGAAGGCAATCCAGTCGGCCGTCGGATCGACGCTGGCCAACGCCTTGTTGCGGGCGGAGGCGATGCCCCGATGCGATTCGATGTAGTAGGAAACCGGCCATCGAATCGTTGCCCGCAGGCGATCACACGTTTCTCGGCCGCTGCCCTCGGTGTCGTTATCCACCACGACCAACTCGATCTCGGGGGACTCAGCGGGAACTTCGAGGACATTGAGACCCTCGAGCAATCTTGCCAAACCCTCGGGCCTGCGAAACGTCGCCATGCATATGACGGTCTTCATGGAGCCACACCGGAAACTGAGAAACCGCGCAAGAACAAGACGAATCGTCGATCCGCCAAACGGCAAGCCAGGGAGGACACGGCTGGGCGCAGTCGGCGATGCTATTGTTCCGCGATCCCTTACGCTACCTGCCGCGACATCATCGGCCTATCGGCGCTACCCGTCGCTCGCCGAACCGCTGCGCATCTCTCTCCTTCGACGGCTCAACGCCGCCGCCAAGAGCCCCATCGTCAGGCCAGCGCCCCGCCAATAGGCCCGCAGGAACCCCAACGGCGCGAAGAGCAGGTAACGCGTGCGTCTCAGACGCTTGAGTATCCGCAGCGTCATTGGAAGCTGCGCCAAGAGAAGCAGCGCGACGAGCGACGCTGGGACAATCCAGCCACGGTCGATAAACAACAAAGGCAACGATGCCAGCGTCAACATCGCGACCGGCGGTTGGAGGTGGTCGATCACGCGGCTATATGAATCGCCCGCCCCCTGGGAGACGTGCCGCAGATGGAGGTTGACGCGCCACCACCCGTGAATGCGTTGCGATCGGAGGTATCGGCCCAACCGACTCGGGTGGAAGTGCTTGACAAGCGATCGCGGCTCGAAGTGTAGCACATGGCCCCGCTCTCGCACGCGATAAGCCAAGTCCGCGTCCTCGGCCCCCGGCTTGCCCGGCCCGTTGAACCACTGCTCGTCGAAACCGGCGACCTCCTCGACGGCCGAACGTCGATAGAGAACGTTGAAACCGCCTAGGAAGTTGACTTCCGTCGCCATCTGGCGATGTCGTTCGATGATTTCTTCGTGTACCAAACAGGCGAGCAGCGACTCGGGGTTCATGATGCCGTAGCTGCCCGAAACGCCGCAGACGGCGGGATCATCCAGGTGCGGCAGCAGATGCAGCAGCGCGTCCGGCTCGGCCACACAATCGGAATCCACGAACCAAATCAGTGGGCTCTCGGCCGCTCGCCAACCCAGATTCCGAGCCGCCCCGGGGCCGCCGCCCGGGCCGGAGATCACCTTGACGGGGAACTCTCGAGCGACGTCCGGCGTTTCGTCAGACGACCCATCGTCCACAAAGATGATCTCTCGCAGCGGCGACGCCGCCGCAGCAGCAGCAGCAGCAGCGTTGAGGATGGCCGTGACGGCCTCGAGGCACGGACGAAGCGTGCGGGCACAATTCAACCCGGGGATGACCAGACTTACCGCTGCGTTGTTCGTCACTCCCGTGTGCCTCCGCCCCGCTCGAGGGTCTCTCGTCGGGCCCATGCCGCCGGATCGACAGCGGCTCAGCGCGAACCGGTCGCCACACTGCCGAGCTCCTCCGCGAAACTCGTGCCGCGAATCTGCTCCGCAAGTTCATCCGCGTTGGCGATGCGATCGCTAAGACGACCCATGCTCTGCTTCGTCACCCGGGACTCAAGCAGCCCCGTGTCCGGTGCGACCCGGAGATGCTCGAGCAATCGCCGCCGAACGGTGTCTTCACCCAGGTCCTCGTACCAGACGTACAGGGGCCTCTGCAGCGTCGCGGCCAGCAGCAGGCGCACGAGACGGATGTACAGACTGTTGCGCCGCGCGAAGCCTCTCAGCGCTCGCAGGCCAACCGACACCTTCATCTGGTCGTATTGATCGCTGCCCGCGTCCTGTGTACTCCACACACCCGTCTGGTCGGCCCGCAAGAGCGAGACATACGCCGCCAATCGGTTCTTGCGGTGGAGGATGATCTTCTTCACGGAGCGATCCAGGAGCAGGCTGAGTTGGATCGAACGGCCCTGGTAGTTCTGAAGCTTGAAACCGACCGCACCGCGCTCGCCGCTCTCGTTCCAGATACGTCGAAGGAAGGCCTGGGGGTCTCGATCTCTCTCTTCAGCGGTTCCGAAGATCGCCTCGCCCTCTTTCTGCCCGAACGGGAAGATTGTGTCGGGATGGAACATCTCGTAGTGGCAAATCACGTCGGGATGAGAAGAGAGCAGGCTGCACAGCATGTTGCTGCCGCAACGCGGAGAGGACAGGATGACGAACTTGGTTCGTGGCAACGCAGGTTCCTCGATCGAGAGTCTCCCGAAGTTGGGTGGACGACTCCTGTTGCCATCGCACCGACCCGTGGGTCGAATGCTCGAACTCCTGACCCGCCTCGCCTCGACCTGAACCGCGCGGAGGACGACGCACGCACCTAGCGATTTTACATCGCCGCAGGCCCACTCGCAACCGAAGGTCCGCTGTTGCTCATTACCGGCGCTGCTTCATAATGACCCCATGGCTGAAGGTCTGGATAACCCGAGTGCCGCCCTACCGCGCGTCTCCGTGGTCGTGCCGACGTTGAATCGGCTGGGCGCGCTGCGCAAATGCCTGGACTCCTTGGCCGTCCAGTCGTGCGACTCGTACGAGGTGATCGTCGTGGACGACGCCTCGACGGATGACACGCTCGGACTACTCGCAGCCTTTGCGGCCGAGCATCCCGCCATGAGGTTGAGCTGGCTGCGCAACGAGGAACGTCGCGGCGCCAATGCGAGCCGGACGCGCGCCATCGAGGCGGCGACCGGGCAGTTCGTCGCCTTCCTCGACAGCGACTGCGTCGCCAGGGAAGACTGGCTCGACAAGCTACTGGCCGGTTTCCTGGACGACAGCGTAGCCTCCGTTACGGGCTTGGTCATCGACCCCGAGCCGTCGAACATCTACGAGCTCACATTCAATGGCATGCACCGCCTCGACGACCTGACGGAGGCTCGGCGTCTCGTGGCGGGAAACATGTGCATCCGCCGGCAACTGCTCTCGGCCGAACCGCTCGATGTGGACCTGCTCTATGGCTGCGACGAGGAAGGCATCTTCCTTCGCCTCAAGGCAGCGGGCTACTCGCAGCGCGTGGTGGCCGATGCAATCGTCGTGCATGAACACTACTACGACCGCGCCGCGTTCTTTCGCCAAGCCCGAGTCGGCGGGGCCGCGGCGGCGTGGCTCGTCTATAAGTACCACCTGCCGACGCGGCTGGATCTGCTGCCGCTGATCCTGGCCTATGTCTCGCTGCCTCTGGCCCTTGTTCGCCCGGCGCTGGCCCGCGTGGCAGGGTTCTTCTTTTGCGCCGCGGTCGCAGCACTCGCCTACAACGATCTGTTCCGTAAGAGGAAAACAATCGCCGAAACGCTCAAAACTCTCCCGGTGCTTTTCGTTTTCTATCAGGTCCGCCTGGCGGGCTATCTGTGGCAGTCGTTTCGCCTGCGTCTGTCCGACCACAGCGTGAAACGGATCAGATTGGCGGCAGCGGAACGTCCAGGTGGTTGAGCCCAACGCACCCCAACGCGACGATTCCGACGACCACGCCCTGTCGCATAGCGCAGTCCTGGATGCACCGGCTTTCGTCGTCGAGGCCCTCCCCTATGCCCCGGTGGACGAGCCGCAGCGCGTCGTCATGATCGACGTGCTGCGAGGCTTCGCCGTGCTTGGAATTCTCCTCGTCAACATCGCGTACTTCGCCTTTCCCGTGCTGCAGGCGGACGCCATCACCTGGTGGCAACAACCCTGGCTCGAAGGCATCGCCATCCTGGCCGTCGATTTCTTCTGTTCTTTCAAGTTCATCACGCTCTTCTCGATGCTCTTCGGCATCGGCCTTGCCCTGCAAAACGATAGGGCAAAGGCGGCGGGCCGGCCGTTCGCAGGGTTCTATGCGCGGCGTCTGGGCGTGCTGCTGCTAATCGGCCTGCTTCATGGAACGCTGCTCTGGTACGGCGATATCCTCACCGTCTACGCCCTACTGGGATTCGTCGCGTTGCTTTGTCGCAACTTCTCGGCGAAGGTGTTGCTCATCGTCGCGATTGCGCTCTTCCTGGTTCCCGTGCTGGGCTTGTCGGGCTGTCAGGCGCTGTCGAGCGGAGACGATATCCAAATCGAGCGATGGACCGATCTGGGCAAGCCGATCGCCGAGGGCATTCGCGAGTCCTCCGCGTCGAAGGATGACGCCGACGCCTTCGTCGAGAGGCTTGACGCTTTCCTGAAGTTCCTCGACGACGAGGAACGCATTTACGCGGAGGGTACGTTCTGGCAGCAAGCCCAGCATCGAACGATCTACTTCGTTGCCTTCAACGCCAAGCTGGGGTTCCTGGTGTTCGGCTGGCGGTGCCTGTCGATGTTCCTACTCGGCATGTTTCTCGTCCGCATCGGTGTGTTCCGCAGCCCGCATCGTTCCGCCGGGCTATTCGCCGATTTCGTCAAGGTCGGCTTGCCGCTGGGCGTCGGCGTGCAGACCCTCGGATTCCTGGCGTCGTGGATGTACCCCGGCTCGTCGGATGCCATGATCTTCCACACCACCTGCCTCTATGTGGGAAGCGTGGGCCTGACGCTCGCGTACTTGGGCATCATTGCGACACTCTGCTTGCGAACGAACTGGCTGGAGCGGATGACGCCACTCGCCGCGGTCGGGCGCATGGCACTCACGAACTACCTGGGCCATTCGATCATCTGCGGCCTGATCTTCTACAGCCACGGTCTGGGCCTGTTCGGACAGGTCAACCACCTGACCGCCCTGCTCATCGCGATGGGCATCTTCGTCGTACAGTGGGTCGCCAGCCCGATCTGGCTGCGGCACTTCCGCTTCGGCCCCGTGGAATGGCTTTGGAGAACCCTGACGTACGGCAAGCGCCAGCCCTTCGTCCGGCGAAGCACCTGCCCGTAGCCCGACTCTGCAAGAATCGCGAGGGTATCCAGCGTACTCCCAATTGGGCTTGCCGTTTGGCGCTCCCCAGAAAGCATCAAACCAAGGGCCAGGGTCCGACTCCCAGAAACGCCTTGAGCGCCCCGACGCATCGCGGATCGAGCTGATGCGGTGTCATCTCGTCGATCACCTCGAACGCCTCGTACATGCTCATGCTTCGGCGATAGTGCCGTGTCTGTGTCAGCGCATCGTAAATATCCGCCACCGTGAGAATACGAGCACTCAGCGGGATTTGCGCGTCGGTAAGACCGCTCGGATAGCCCGATCCGTCCAACTTCTCATGATGCGATGCCGCGATGAAGTCGAGCCCCTGAAGGTCTTCCGCAAACTCGATCTTTGACAGGATCTCGCGGGAGTGCTGGGCATGGCGTTTCATCTCCTCGTATTCTTCGGGCGTGAGCTTGCCGGACTTGGTCAGGATAGCTTCGGGCACGCCGATCTTGCCGATATCGTGAACGAGCCCCGCAATGCGGAGCAACTCCAACTCGTTGGCCGGCAACTCCATGACGAGGCCAATCGCCACCGCGTAGTTCGCCACATTCACCGAGTGGATGGCTGTCAACGGATCGCGCGCATCCAACGCCGTGCTGAGCGAGCTGACGAAGCTGCGGAACTGTCGCTTCTGTGCCTCATGGAGGCGGGCATTCTCCAATGTGATGCCGACCTCGACGGCAATCGCCTCCAACAACGGCAGATCGGCCTCAGAGAAATAGCCGATGCGATGGTCCATCACCTGGAGAATACCGAGACACCGCCCCGCCGAACCGATGACGGGCGTGATCAACATCGAGTGCGGTTCGTAGCCTGTTGTCGACGCGATGTGCCGCGCGAAGTGCGCGTTCGTAAATGTGTCCGCGATGCAGGCCGACTCGTGTGTTTGGAAAACGCGGCCGGAGAGTCCGAAGTCGTCGGGGATGCGGATCTCCGCCTGCTCATCGTCCAGCCCTTGCGCAACGAGTGTCCACAGCTCGCGCCGAGGCGCGTCGTGAAGGTAGAGAGAAGCCCGCTCCGCGATGAACGCCCGCACGACCTCGTCCATGATGGTCGTCATGAGGAGTCGCTGATCGTGGATCGTGCCGATGGACCGGCTGACCTGGATCAGAACTTCGAGTTGCCGAGCCTGCCGGGCCGGCTTGGGACCCGGACGGACTGTCCCCCCAGAATGTGTCTCGATCAATCTGCTCACGCCCAGAACATACGATTCACGCGATGGATGAGACGCGCAGTTTCGGACGCAAGCCGCACGCTTCACCACGACGCTCTGCGCGGAGGAGTTTTCTTGGACCCAAGCGATCACTGCAGCTGCAATCGCGCAGGCCCACGGGCGAAGCCGCCAGCACACAGCGCCATCACGCGAGGACTGCTCCACCTGCGGGCGCCGCGAAACTCCCTAGTGCTCTGTCGCACCTCATCTGAAAGAGCCAAGGTGGCACGGTCCAGTTCCTGCTGGGCCGTGGAACGTGCGAGGCCAACCACGGCCAAGGTGCCGCTCGACCGTGCCACCCATCAATTGAGTGGCGTCGGAGTACTAGCATGACAGCGCCATGTCGCCACCAAGGGGAGAGCCGCGGGCTTTCCCGGTGAGCCGGGACGCGACCGTGCGGTGAACAGCGGCGCCCGCTCGCATGGAAGTACCACGCGGACCATGAAGCCCGCAGCTCTTCCGCAGAGAGGTAGCGCTGTCGTTTCAGGAGGGATCAGGCGGAAACGCCTCTCTGGCCGGACATGCAGAACCGGCCGGCGACGGCTTGCCAGCCCCTGCTCCCCATGCCTTGAGCCACATCCTCGGGAGCGACTTGCCCGGCCCCAAGATTGCCTCGAGAGACGCGATCATCCGGCCTTGACAAGAATCCCAGCAAACCGTAACGTGCCAAACCTTGATGCGGGGTAGAGCAGTTGGTAGCTCGTCGGGCTCATAACCCGGAGGTCGCTGGTTCGAGTCCAGCCCCCGCTAGT
>CAYYPB010000053.1:0-10755 GCA_964473405.1 uncultured Planctomycetaceae bacterium | reverse complement strand
TGGTTTTGCAGCAGTCGGCCTCGCCCGCGGTGCTGCACTTGGCCGCGCCCTTGGTTTTGCAGCAGGCGGCCTTGCCGGCCGTGCTGCACTTGGCCGCGCCCTTGGTTTTGCAGCAGGCGGCCTTGCCGGCGGTGCTGCACTTGGCCGCGCCTTTGGTTTTGCAGCAGTCGGCCTTGCCGGCTGTGCCGCACTTCGCCGCGCCCTTGGTCATGCAGCAATCGGCCTTGCCGGCTGTGCTGCACTTGGCCGCGCCCTTGGTCATGCAGCAATCGGCTTTGCCAGCCGTGCTGCACTTTGCCGCGCCTTTTGTTTTGCAGCAGGCGGCCTCGCCCGCTGTGCTACACTTGGCCGCGCCCTTGGTCTTGCAGCAATCGGCCTTGCTAGCCTTGTCGCATTTTGCCGCGGCCTTGTTCTTGCAGCAGTTGCCTGGTTGGGCAGATGCCCATGCCGGTGTCGAAACGGCCAGCACAATCGCGGACAACAACATCAATCGTCGCATTACTTTCTCCTCGGTTCGTGTTGTGAGCGCCCGAACGGACGCTGCGTTACCTATAAGGAACCGCGAGAGAACAACGCGAATCGCCGATCCGCCAAACGGCAAGCCAGCGAGGACACCGCTGGGCACAATCGGCCATGTTGTTGTTGCGCGATCCCTAGTTGCCATCGATTCCTCGTGGTTCCGCGTCCTCGCGGTGGCCGTGGGAATCACATCCACTGGGTTGACTGTTGCAGCCTCCTTCGGGAGGGCGGCTGCGGCCCTTTTCGCTGCCACCGCAATTCGGTTTGTCCGCCCCGGTGTGCCGCCACTGGCACCCGCCTGCCTGGCGAACGCCCTCGGCACATCGCCGGTAGAGTTGTGTTCTTTGTTTGCTCGACAGATGTGGCCGCAGTGCGACCAGGTGGGCGACGACACATCGTTCGAGGGCGCTGTCCGCTTCGATGACGCGCTCGACCTGTTGGAAGATTTCCTCGTCGGTCGCCGTCTCGCCGTCGAACAACTCGGCCAGCTTCTGTCGCCGGGCAAACAACTTCGATTCGAGTTCGATCCGCTTGTCGGCGTACTGCTTCGTGATCTGCTCGACTTGACTGACCTGTTCGGATCCCAGCCCCAACCAGGACGCGAGCGACTTGCAGCAGCCCACGCTGCATCCCGGCATCGTCGAGCAGGGGGGAGCGTCAGGGCTCACTGTGGGGGGCGCCGCCTGCGGCTGCCAGGCGGATGTTACGACGAAGCTGCCCGCCGCAAACGCAGTCGCGACTCCGAGGATGACGACGGTATGGCGACCGTTCATGGCGTCACCTCCGCGCCGGGCGTGGCATCGGTGAGATCATGCACCATCGCGTACAGGCCGGCAGGTGTCGGTGAGTCGAACACATACAACCCCAGTTCCTCAGCCGCCCGTTCGCCGCTCGCCGGTTCGGCCGTTGCCAGCCGCACGGGCTCAGCCACGTTGGCCGTCCAGGTCAGACGGCCTGCCGTATGGCCGATGCCGATGGCCAACAGGATCGCCGCGGCGATTCGCGACGCGTTGAGCATTCGCGGTGATCGCGATGTCCGCACGATGGTGCCGGGCTGGTCGAGCCGTTGCTCGATGGCCGACCAAACGTCCCGCGAACCGACCTCGACGGTCCATTCGTCGAGCAGGCTGCCTTCGGCGGATAGCTCTTCGAACGGCGCGCGACATGCCTTGCAGTTCGCCAGATGCGTCACGGCTTCCGATCGCTCGTCACCATCCAATTCGCCCGATGCGAGCCGGATGAGATCGGGTTTGCTGACATGCTTCATGGTCAGTCCTCGTTCTTTGAACGTTCCTCGGCGGAGCCTTCCTGCGGTCCGCCGAGATTATTTTTTCACGGGATGCCTCGCCGGCGTCCTCAGTCGTCTTTCAGGTCCGCCAACAGGTGCCGCAGGCGGTCATAGGCACGAACGAGACACGACTCGATCGCGCGGTGGCTCCAGCCGGTCACTTCGGCGATCTGCCGGTGCGATAGGCCGTCGTATCGATGGAGAATCAGCGCAAGACGTTGTCTATCAGGCAGTTGCGCAACGGCCCGTTGGATAATCGCCCGGCGTTCGGCCCGTTCGGTGGGGGGTTCGTCGTCCTCTGCCAGACGCAGGCGGGTCTCGTCCAGCGGCAAGGGGCCGGGCTCTCGGAGCCAGCGGCGTCGCTGGTCCCAGCATAGATTGGCCACGATGCGGTAGAGCCATGTGGAGAAGGTCGCGTCAGGCCGGTACCGCGCGGCGGAGGACCAGACGCGGATGAAGGCTTCCTGGCAGGCGTCCTCGGCGGCGTCCCAGCTTCCGAGCAGGCGGTAGGCGAGCGCGATTACGCGCTGTTGGTGCCGATTCACGAGGACGGCCAGGGCGTCGCGTCGGCCTTGGGCGACGAGGCGCATCAGGTCGTGATCGTTCGCGTCGGGGGGCGGCATCCGCGATGTGGGTTCGTCGTTCACTGCGTCTTGCGCTGCTCCTGTGAACCTGGAAGGTAGAACACCGTTCGGCACGGCGCAAGAATAACGTGCATCACCGATCCTCCACACGGCAAGCCGGAGAGGGCACCGCTGGGCAGAATCGGCCATGTTGTTCTCGCGCGGTCCTTTAGCGCATCGGCATCTCGTCGTTCTTTCGCCACGCTATCGGCAGACTGCCAAGCGGCGGCGTCTGCAGTCAGCCGCCAGGCGACGTGTGGGTGATCGTGACGCGGGACGGTCGCGCTGCTACGGACAGTTTCCCGTGATGAGGCAATCCACGAATAGCGGTAGATCGGTGGTGAACTCCACGGTGCCATTGCCATTCATGTCCGTTGCGCAGAACGGGGCCGTGCCGGGCTCTCCGCCCGTGACCAGCGTATCGACGAACAGGTCGATGTCTGCTCCGTCGACCCGGGTGTCCTGGTTCGTGTCTCCCTTGGTGCAGATCGATTCGAACTGCCGCATCATCTCGTGATCTTCGTGTTCGAGGATGTGGCAGTGATACGGATAGAACCCCGTGTAGTCCTCGAACCGGGCGATGACCCGAACGATCTCAGACGGCTGAACTTGGACCGTGTCCTTCCAGCCGGTTTCGGTCGCTTCGGGGCCCGTCGGCACGCCGGTTGGTGTTATCACGCCACCAATCATCTGGAACGGCTGTCGATCGAGCACCTGGAAGAAAACCAGGTGCATGTGCATCGGATGCATCATGGCGTGCATCATGCCCGAGCGGTTGATGAAACGCCAAACCTCAGTTGTGCCCAGCACCGGTCGTTCCGTGATGTCGTTCCATCCCAGGCCGTTGATGAGCCATTTGCTGCCAGCGCACGAATCGAACGACCTGTGCAGCACGAAGTCGCGCGTTGCGACCGAGTCTGCCTCTTGGAGTTCCTCGATCGGCCTGAGCGTCGCGGGAATGGGTGTTGTATCGCCCGCAGTCGCGGTGACGACGAACTTCATGACGTTCGGAAGCACACCGACGCCCGGCGTTCCGGGAAAGGGCGCCGGCGCGCTATTGGTGAGGATGATTTCGGTGCCTGCGGGGTACGGCGCGAAGTCGATGATGACATCGGCTCGCTCAGCGGGAGCGAGGGTCATTTCAGTCAACGCGATCGGTGCCGGCAAGAGGCCACCGTCGGTGCCGATCAGGTTGAACGTGCCGCCGTTGGACAGCGTCAGGGTCAGCGTGCGTGTGTTACAGCCGTTGAGCATTCGGAAGCGATACTTGCCGCGTTTCACGTCGAGGAAGGGCCAGACCTTACCGTTGACGAGCATCGTGTCCCCGACGTACTGGTCCACCCAGGCCGCGGGATAGTGGAAGGAACCGTCGGCGTTGAAGGTGCGGTCCTGAATCGCCATGGCGATCTCGTTGGCACCGGACGGAAGTGGTAGGGCCTGCTCGATGGGATCTCGAATGATGTAGAACGCTGCTAGCCCCATGTATACGTTCAGACGCGTGATGCCCATCGCGTGGTCGTGGTACCAGATCGTCGAGGGAAGCTGATTGTTCGGATAGACGTATGTCTCCGACTCACCAGGAAGCCAGGTGGACTCGGGATAGCCGTCGAACGCCGCGGGAACGTGGCCACCGTGCAGGTGTACTACGGTCTTGGGAAGGTTTTGCGCGCCATGCGGACACAGGTCCACGGCCAGGCGGTGGTCGGTGCGCGGAACGCCTTGGGCGTCGCGCAGATCATTGAGCCAGTTGATCGTGACGGGTAGGTCTCGCCCCGCCTCGATGGTCGGACCGGGATACGTACCCTCATAGCCCCAGATTGTTGTCGGCGGCAGATCGCGATGTAGTTGCTGCTGGGCCTGTTGAATCGCGATGTCATAGGTCGCTTCGCCGCCTTGCGTTCCGGTCGTTGGCACGGCGGCCGCCGGAAGCGGCAACGCATCGACGAACGGCTCCAAGATGAGTGGGCACAGGCCGGGCGTACAGGCGGTTCCGTCGCCCTGGTAGGTGCCGCTCACACTGGCACACAACGCCTGCGTGATGGAGTAGCAGGCGGTGCTGTTCAAGCAGCAGGCGCCGAGCACGCCGCGGGGCTGCCCTTCGTTCGCATCAGCCTGTGCGCTGGCGGGCGTGCAGACAATGGCAATCAACAGCATGCCGCCGAAGATCGGCGCGCAGCCACAGCGAAGAGCTTGAGTGTTCATCCTCGTTATTCTCCAATGGGATGTTCTGTTTTCCCCTCCGCGCTGGCCGCCGCCATGTGGGCGGTCTCCGCGGATATCCCCTACTCCAATCTACTGTACACGAAACAGGCAGTGGGTGACTTCTATTCCCAGCGGGCTCGATGGCTACTGGGGCCTTCGGACACCACTCCGGCTGCGAGAGGTGGGCCGGTCTGGCGGTTTCCCTGTCGTTAACGGACGTGCCACGACCGAGAACGCCCCTACGGAAGCATGTCACGCCCCCGCCCAGTCGGGGCGTGATTATTCGCATCTGCGAGTTCCGAGCTCCATGGCCTCAAGGTGTTACGGGGGATACCAGTCCATGCGAAACCACATGCCACGCCGAAGACTCAGGTGGTGGCTGGCCGCCGATTCGGCCGCCTTGTTCGCCACCGTTCCCGTCGCGTGAACACTGTGGGCTGTTCTCCGGCCGGCAATCGACGCAGTCGGTTGTGGTGGGTGGGGGAGGGTCCTCGGCCACGCCGCCGACGACGGCATCCTCCTGATCGCCAAGCAGGAACGCGAAGCGCGATCAGAGCCGCGACCGTCGGAGATCGCCCAGCGATCGTCCGTAGGGCTCGCGCATTCTTGTCGAGTGCGCTCCCTGACGGTCGCGGCTCTGATCGGTCTATGCCGTGACGAGTGTTCGGATGAAGCCACAAGTGTCTTCGACGAGGTCCGTGCCGCCTCGGCCCTGGGCGAGGCTGTTTTCCATGGTGCGCACGATGGCGCTGCCGACGATCGCGCCGTCGGCGTAGGTGCAGACCTGTTCGACGTGGGATCGTTCGCTGATGCCGAAGCCAACGAGGACCGGCAGGGCCGTGGCGTCCTTGAGCGAGTGGACGTTCGCTTGGAGGTCGGCGGGCAGCGACTTGCGAGCTCCGGTCGTGCCTTGGACCGAGACGTAGTAGAGGAAGCCTGACGAGACGGATGCGATGCGTTCTTGTCGATCGGCCGGCGTGGTGGGCGCGATGAGCATCGACAGGCGTAGGCCCGACTTGCTCGTCGCTTCGGCAAGGGTGGGTGCCTCTTCCAGTGAAACGTCGGGCACGATGATGCCATCGAAGCCGGAGGACGCGGCCTTGGCCACGAACGTTTCGATGCCGACTCGATAGACAATCGACGCGGAGACCATCGCGAGCAGGGGATGGCGAATCTTCGGTCGCACGGCGGAGACCGTGTCCATGACCTCCGCCAGCTTGAGGCCGTTGTCGAGGGCTGCTGTGAAGGCACGTTGGATCACCGGGCCGTCGGCGACGGGGTCGGAGAAGGGGATGCCGAGTTCGACGCCTCGAATGGGTAGCGCGTCGAGGGACTCGAGAATGGCCGCGGTGGCGTCGAGATCGGGATAGCCGGCGACGAGGAACGGCCACAGGCCGGGCGGGGCGTCGGCGAGGGTCTTGTCGATGCGGTTGGCTGTCGGGTCTGCATGCATGCTGCGATTGCTCCGGCGCGTCGCTAGGTGATCGTCTTGCCCCGCAAGCGGGCGACCTCGACGCAGTCCTTGTCGCCGCGGCCTGAGAGGTTGATCACGAGGGTCTTGTCTTTCGCCAACTTCGGTGCCAGCTCCACGGCATGTGCGACGGCATGGGCCGTTTCGAGGGCCGGGATGATTCCTTCAGTTTGGCTGAGCAACTCGAAGGCCGCCAGGGCCTCGTCGTCGGTGGCCGAAACGTACTCTACTCGGCCGGTCTTGGCCCACATCGCGTGTTCAGGCCCGACGCCGGGATAGTCGAGCCCCGCCGAGACCGAGTGGACGGGCGCGGTTTGTCCGTCGGCATCCTGCAAGACGATGGTCTGCATGCCATGCAATACGCCCGGGGAGCCTTTGGAGATCGTGGCGCTGTGCCGCGCGTGGAGCCCTTCGCCGGCCGCCTCGACGCCGATGATGCGAACGTCGGGATCGTCGATGAAGGGATAGAACAGCCCGGCGGCGTTGGAACCACCACCGACGCAGGCGATCGCCACGTCCGGCAGTCGGCCCGTCGCCTCGAGCATTTGTGCCTTCGCCTCTCGGCCGATGACGGCCTGGAGGTCTCGGACGATCATCGGGAACGGATGCGGCCCCATGACCGAGCCGATCACGTAGTGCGTGGTCTCGACCGAGGCGATCCAATCGCGCATGGCCTCGTTGATGGCATCCTTGAGGGTCTTCTGACCCGACTCGACGGCGACGACGCGCGCGGCCAACAGCTCCATGCGATAGACGTTTAGCCGTTGGCGGCGAACGTCCTCCGCGCCCATGTAGACGACGCATTCGAGCCCGGAGACGGCGGCGGCGGTTGCGGTGGCCACGCCGTGCTGGCCTGCCCCGGTTTCGGCGATGATCCGCGACTTGCCCATGCGGCGGGCCAGAATCGCCTGGCCGAGCGTGTTGTTGATCTTGTGGGCGCCGGTGTGGTTGAGGTCTTCGCGTTTGAGGTAGATGCTCGCTCCGCCGAGCTTGTCGGTCAGCCGTTTGGCGTGATAGAGCGGGCTGGGTCGACCGACATAGTCGCGGAGATAGGCGTCCAGCTCGGCCGAGAAGGCGTCGTCGGCCTTGGCCTCGGCGTAGGCCCTCTCCAACTGGCGGACGGCTGCCATCAGCGTCTCGGGGACGTATTGGCCGCCGAAGGGGCCGAACCGGCCGGATTCGTCGGGCCAGCGGTCGGCGGGCGTGTTTTCATCCGTCATGGCGTACTCCCGGCTCCGGCTTCCGCTGGGCCTTCGACGGCCCGGATCATAGCCCGGGCCCGTTTTTATGGCCAATATCGCCGAAGTCGAGTGTTCCGACCGCAGCGCGAAACCGATAGTATAGGGATCATGGCCGACAACATCTTTGAACTTGAGACGGCGGGGGGCTATCGCTCCCCTTCGGTCCGACAGCTCTCCGTCTTCGTGGAGGATCGGGTCGGTGTGCTGATGCGGTTGTTCCAGACGTTCGAGGGTTCCTCGATTCGGGTGGTGGGCATGTCGGTCATTCACGCGATCGACTGCGCGATCGTCCGACTTCTCTGCGATGACACCGACCAGGCGATCGACCTCCTCAAGCGCAACGACTTCGCCATCAGCGAGGCGGAGTTGGTGGTCGTCGAGTTGCCGCAAGGGCACGGCCTGCTGTCGATCTGCTCGGCGCTGCTCGCCGGGGAGATCAACATCGACTATGCCTATCCGCTGCTGATCCGACCGACAGGCCGGGCGGCGTTGGCGATTCATACGGACAATCTGGAGACGGCCGTCGAACTCCTGAGGAATCGTCGTTTCACGATCCTTTGCGAGGAGGAACTCGGTCCGGGCGGCGATATTCGATGAGGCGGCAGGGTGCGTCCGCCACGGTTTTCGCCGATGTCCGTGCGACGGACGTTTGTCACGGACGCGGCACTGACGCCGACGAGCGGCGGCGATCGCCGGTCGCGGAATCATCGGGCGATTAGCTCAGTTGGCTAGAGCACCTCGTTTACACCGAGGGGGTCGGCGGTTCGAGCCCGTCATCGCCCAGTTTGGCCGTTGTTGATTCTCCTAGCAGTGCCTCGTTCTGTCGCATTTCCACCGCAGGCGAAGTGTTGCATCAACGGCTCAGGTCACTCGGGCGGGTCCTGAGACAGCCCACCGTGTGCGCGGTACAATGATCCGCCATGTTGAAACAACGAGGCATCCTGAAGTGGGCCGGGCTCGTGGTGTGCGGCCTCGTGCTTCTCGCTTGGACCGGGAGCACGATTTGGCAGTTTGGGCGGCTCTGCGAGGACTCCGAATGGAGGATTCAGGATGGCTGCGTGGCTGCATCTTGGCCGAGATGGACCGGACATGCCCCTCAGTGGCGTCTTCGATTGACCACAGGCTTCGTCGAAGGACGGGTCGGACTGGAATTGCCAGCGTTCTCAAGGTTTGATCTGAGCGCCAATACATACTCGACAACCGTCACAATCCCGCTGTGGCTCCCCTTCCTCCTCGTCGCCCTCCCGACTGCCTTCATGTTCTACCGCGACCGCAAGCGGATACCACCGGGGCATTGCTCGACGTGTGCGTACAATCTGACGGGGGCGGCGCATGAGCGGTGTCCGGAGTGCGGGGAACCGACCGAGATGGCTGGGGACATCTGGGCATGAGATCGGGTTCGCGCGAAGCACTGTTCCTTGTCGCGTCTCGCAGAGGCGCGGCGGCTGCCTTGACAAGGCCACGGACGCTACGCAGGGGTCGCGTGGATTTCTTGCCTGGATCGACCGGCCTCAAACGGCAGAAGGGCCACCCGAAGTCCGGCTAGCGGGGGCCGTGGATCAACGTGTTCGCCCCCCGATAATCACCGATTCTCAGCGCGAGATCGACGCACACCGGTGGCCAGGTCGCTCCCAACGACCGCTGTCGGTGAATCTGGACACCTCGCTACCGTGAAGCGAGTCGCGTCCATGCCCGACGCCGTTGCAATCCGCACAATCGCTGTTCAGCGATCCTCCTTCACGATTGGCCATCTGGCCGCGATGTCGCATGCGATTATCGCTCACTCCTGGTTCCGCCAAGAAATGCCGGGCGCTCGCACGCAGGTTGCTCGAACTCGCTGCAAGTGCCAGGGCATGGGGGGATCGCGCTACGGAAAACGCGACCATGCGAGGGCACAAAGGGGTTGGTTTCCACGTGCTCCTATCGGAGCCAAGACTGGGGGATTGGGAAGATGAAGAGAATCAAGAACGGGTTGATGTGTCTGGCTATCGCGGGAGCGTTTGTTGCGAACACGCAGGCCGCTCGAGCGGACATGTATTCCGGGGCATGGGCTCCAAACAGCAATGACTACTTCGCACTCGATCTCAACTTCACGCCGGGAACCGGCGCTCTGCATATGTATGACTTTGGGGATCCGAGCAACGATCTTCTTGTCATCGACGATGGAGTCGTATCCACAACGACCATCAGCTTCCGACAAATCGGCGTTGATTGGTTCGCAAAGAATGAAGCCACCGGTCTTCAGATCGATCTTGGCGCAACGCAGGACTTTGGGTTCTACTTTGAGAGTCCTCTCGCAAAGTTCATGAGTTACGATGTGGCGGAGCTTGCGCCTTTCACCCAGGATAACTTCCTGCTCTATAGCTCTGATGCCGTCATGACTGTTGCGGTCCATGATGTTTCGCCTGTGCCTGAACCGGCTACGCTCTCGCTCCTTGCCTTCGGCGGGCTGGCCCTCCTCCGCCGTCGCCGCTGAGCATCTCGACAACCCAGCACCCACGGCCCGCCCTTGTGGCGGGTCTTTTTTTGTGCGCGTAGTTCACGGCGTTGCTCCGCCGCACTGCGCGAGACCGTGCCACCGGAGGTTTCTATTGAGCGAAACCCAGTTCGCGCAGGAACGACTCGGTGGCTGGGCCGAGGCGGGTGAGATCGCTGGGGGTTGACGCGAACTCGCGCCTCGTGCCGCACTGTGAGCGGATCGTGTCGAAGTCTGCGGCGACCGTGCCGCGCTTGGCGACATCGCGCAGCCGCGCATCGGGCCCTCGGAGGTCGCAGGCCCTTCGCATCGCTTCGAGCGCTTCGCGAGATGCCACGTGGTCTGGGTTTTTCTCGTTGACTCGTGCTGCGGCGTTTTTGTTCTGGACTTGCGTTGTTGCGGGGGGAGTTTGACCGGCGTCGGTGGAACCGCCTTCGATGAGACCTTGCTGTCGTGCCCATGCTTCGAGGGCTCGGTGGATCATCGAGACGGCTCGGCGTTTCGCTTCGATGGACAGTCCCGCGATGTGGGGCGTGGCGATCTGGCAGCGCGTGACGAGCGCGGCGTCGATGTTCGGTTCGTCTTGCCATACGTCGAGGATGGCTCCGGCTGGGCGGTTTGCTGCTAGTGCATTGTGTAGGTCACGCTCCGAGACGACGGCTCCGCGCGAGGTGTTGATGAGCAGCGCGCCCGGTCGCAGCTCGCCGAGCCATGCGGCGTTCACCATTTCCACCGTCTTGTGCGGGCCATCCAGCGTCAACGGGACGTGGAGTGTGATGATGTCGCTGGCGGCCTGCAGTTGGGCGGGCGAGGTCCAGACGCTGGGTGGGTGCGCGGTTGATGCGGGGATGGGGCGTCCGTGCGTTGGAGCGGTCGCGTCCCGGCGCGCCGGGAAAGCCTGCGGCTCTTCGGGGCTCGCGGGAGTGCCTCTTGCT
>CAYYPB010000052.1:0-10806 GCA_964473405.1 uncultured Planctomycetaceae bacterium | reverse complement strand
GGTCGAGCTCGACACGGTGGGCCGCGACCCGCCGCGCCCCCGGTGGAGCGTCGCGTGAGGACGGGGGCCGAGGAGGGCCCGGCTCGCCTGATCACTCTCATCCGAGGGCGGCGAGGGCGGTCTCCCCCCGGCAGCGCCGGGGGCTGAGGGGTGACCATTGCCCAGGGACCGGCCCCGCTCGCCGGTCGGCCTCAAATCGCTCATACTGATCGCATGACCCACTCGTCCGCTTGGCGACAATTCAGAGCAGGTATGGTCGCCGCCGATGCGGTGACCATCGTCCTTGCCTACGTCCTCGCCGACATGCTGCGGTGCCACTTCTGGCAGCAGACCCAGTGGCCCGAGTTCATCCCCGGCTACGGCAGCAGTGTCCGCGTCCACATGAAGGTGCTGGCCTTTCTGCCGTTCGCCTGGCCGGCGATCCTCTTCTGGTGCGGGTGGTACAACCAGCAGTGGCGATCCTGGACGCGCGATCTTCGCGACGCCCTGGCCGGAGTGGCCGCGATAGCGATGCTCATGGCGGCGCTGGCCCTGCTGCTCGAACGAGACCTTTATCCGAGATCGCAGATCGGATTTTCCGCCGCCGTCCTCGTTGCCACCACGATGCTCGCGCGGGGTATAACCGGTTGGATCAAGCAGTGGTACGGTTCGCGTCGCTCACGGCATGTGCTGATTGTCGGCACCAGCCGCGATGCGGTGCGGCTTAGGCGGCTGCTGCGGTCTGCGGCGTTGGGGCGCCCCACGGTGGTCGGCCATCTGCGGGGGCCGTGGGAAAGCGATGCCGCCAGCATTGGAACCGGGGCCATCATCGGAAAAATTGATCAACTAGGTCAGATTCTCGACGATCAAGTAGTGGACGAGGTTCTCTTTTGCACGCCTATCGAACATCTGGCCGACGTCCTGCCGCATGTGCGGCTGTGCGAGGAAGTGGGCGTCACGGCCCACGTTCAGGCCGAGTCCATGGCCTGCCACAGCGTTCCGGAGGTGGTCGATTTCCATGGCGTCCCGCTGCTGGCCTACTCGCCAGCCAGGCACTCGCCCGAGCTGCTGTCGATCAAGCGTGCCGTGGATGTGGTCGTCGCGATTATCGGAATTGTCCTGACCGCGCCGATAATGTTGATATGCGCGATTGTGATCAAACTCACCTCGCCGGGGCCGATCCTCTTTCGCCAGCTTCGCAGCGGGCTCAACGGGCGGACGTTCCGCATGTTCAAGTTCCGGACGATGGGGCCGGATGCCGAGGCTCGGCGCCACGAGGTGGCGCATCTGGACACGACGCCGGGCCCGACCTTCAAGGCCGTGGCGGACCCCAGAGTCACGGCGATCGGTCGCGTTCTTCGACGGTGGAGCCTGGACGAGTTGCCTCAGTTGTTCAACGTTCTCATGGGCGACATGGCGATCGTCGGGCCCAGGCCGCCCATCCCGGCGGAAGTCGCACAATACGACCGCTGGCAACGGCGTCGGCTGAGCATGAGGCCGGGGCTCACGTGTCTTTGGCAGATCAAGGGGCGCCACCACATCGGCTTTGCGGAATGGATGCAGCTCGACTTGTTCTACATCGATCACTGGTCGTTGCGGCTCGATTTCCTGATCCTCTGCAAGACCCTATCGATCGTTCTGGGCGGGACGGGCGCGTAGATCGTTCGGCGTCCTTGCGATACGATCAGCGGCCTGTTCTTACGATGATCCGCGGGGGGAATGACCCGCTAGACAACACTGTGAGGCGACGATGACCCTTGCGACGAACTGGATGTTGATTCTCTCCCTCTGCACAGGGGCGCAACCCACGGTCGACACGCCGGCCGAGCCGCCAGTGGTAGCCAAACCGCTATCGGCCTCGATTCGGGCGAGCCTGCGCACCGATCAGACCGTCGTGCCCGTGGGCAGCCCGGTCTTCGTCGAGTTCGTCTTGCAGAACCGATCGAACGAGCCCGTCACGCTCAGTGTTCCGGACGCCATCGAGGGCAAGCCGCGTCTGCACGATGGCATGGGCCTTCCGTTGGAACACGTTTACTCCGGCGCTGGGTTTCGGGGGCTCGCCATCGCCACCGAGGCGAACCTGCGGATGGGCGATCGCGTGTCGATGAAGCCGCAGTACCCCGTTCCGCCGATCACGATTGCGGCATTCGGCACAGTGGGTGTGCGGTTCGACGTTGCACGGCACTACCCCGGGCTGCATCAGAGCGGTACCTATGTGTTGTCCTGGAAACCCTATGGCGGCGTGCTGGAAACCAAGCCGTTGACCATCAAGGTCGTCGCCTACAAGCAGGCGATCATCGAGACCAACCTGGGGGCCATGCGGATGGACCTGTTCTACGGCAAGGCCCCGCAGCACGTCGAGAACTTCCTGGAGTTGGCGAATCAACGATTCTACAACGGCAAGACGTTTCACATGGTGGTTGCCAACCAGTTCCTCCTCGGCGGGTGTCCCAACGGGGACGGCACGGGCAAGCGAGCCGATGGGGCCACGCTCAAGCCTGAGATCAACGACACGCCGTTCAGGTTCGGGACCGTCGGCATGGCGATCATCGAGGGTGATGCCAACAGCGGGAGTTGTCAGTTCTTCATCTGCCTGGCCGATCAGCCGTCCTGGAAGGGTCGCTATACGGCCTTCGGCCGGATTCGTGGGCCCGAATCCGAGAAGACGTTGCGGAAGCTCAGTGGCGTTCGGGTCGGCGAGGATCGCTCGCCCCTCCAGAAGCTGACGATCAAGAACATCGCCATCACCGACGCGCCGTTCGTGCCGCGGCAGTTGGACTGAGTCGGCTGTGGCACCGACGTCTCGCCGGTGGTTTTCTGCGCCGGATTGTCCACCCCGGCAGCGGATGTGAGCGACGAATTCCACAACTGGCACGACGAACCGAATCCCCTATAATCGCGAGGGAGCGCCGCGGGCCTTGGCCCGTGCGGTTGCGAAAGAAGCAAAGGCGTGCGGATGCACGCTGAAAGAACCACCCGGTGTCTATCAAGTCCGGTTCGGTCCCATGCAACGCGCTGCGGAGTCAGCGGGTCAGATGGGAGACCAAGCAGCCCACCTGCGTATGCCCGTGTGCCGTGGATCGCCGAACCGGACTTGATGGACGCCGCAAGCGTTGGAGTGATCAGAGCCGCGACCGTAAGGGAGCGTCGGTCGCTCGCTTACGGTCGCGACTCTGATCGGTTTGCCGGGTCCGCCGTTCAGGCCCATCCCTGAGACCGCGCCCCCGCACCGCCGGGGCCGCCGAACATCGGATCGCCTCGTCATGTCCTACACCGTCCTGGCCCGCAAGTTCCGAAGCCAGACGTTCGGCGAAATCGTCGGACAGCAGACAATCGTCGCCACGCTCAAGAACGCCATCGAGCAGGACCGCGTCCACCACGGCTACCTTTTTTGCGGGACGCGCGGCGTGGGCAAGACGTCGATGGCCCGCATCCTCGCCAAATCGCTCAACTGTCTCACCAGCGACGGCCCAACGACTCAGCCGTGCGGCCAGTGCGACTCTTGCGTCAATGTCGCTCGGGGCGAGGACGTGGACGTCTCCGAAATCGACGCGGCCAGCCACACGGGTGTGGACAACGTCCGGGAACTGCGGAGCAACGCGGTTTATCGCCCGGCCCGATCGCGATTCAAGATCTATATCATTGATGAAGTTCACATGCTGAGCAGAGGCGCGTTCAACGCGCTGCTGAAGACGCTCGAGGAACCGCCCGGGCATGTGAAGTTCATCTTCGCCACGACCGAGGTGAACAAGGTGCCTGCGACGATCCTCAGTCGCGTCCAGCACTTCGAGTTCAAGTCGATCTCGACCGCCGAAATAGCCGAGCAGCTCGATATGATCTGTAAGGCCGAGGAAGTGACGATCGACGAGACCGCTTGCAAGCGACTCGCCCGATTGGCCAAGGGCTCGATGCGCGACGGGCTGAGCCTGCTGGATCAGGTACTCTCGATGGCGGGCAAGAGCATCACGGCCCAGATCGTCGACGAGCTGTTCCCCGCGGCGCACGACGAGCTGTTCGCCGAACTGATCGACCGTCTCGCAGCGGGCAATCCGGCCGAGGCGTTGGATGTGGTTGATCGCAGCCTTGGCCAGGGCGCTACGCTCCCCGATTGGTGTACGCATTTGATCGGACAGCTTCGCGATTTGATGATCATGAACGTCTGCGGCAAGGACACCGACTTGGTCGACGTCCCGGCCGAGCTTCGCGACAAGCTCGACGAGCAGTCCAAGCAGTTCGACAGCGGGGGCTTCACCTACATGATCACCGTCCTCGAGGAAGTGCGTCGAACCGTCAAGACGGGCGGCGGCAGCCGTGCCCTGATCGAGGCGGCGATCATCCGCATGGCCGAGACGGCGAAGTTCTCGTCCATCGAGTCGCTGCTGGCCGAGGTGCAGTCCGGCCCGCGGCCTGCCCAGGTCGGCGCAAAAAAAAACGTCGCCCCGCCCGTGAGTAAACCGGTCATCCAGCCGCCGAAGACCGCCGCCGTTGCCCGGCGACAGACGATTGCCCCCGCGACGAAGGACAATAGAACGCCGGCGTCCGCACCGCCTCGAGTTCGCGGTCGAACGACGCAAGAGGACATCAAGGCCGCCGAAGCGGACCCGGCCGTTCGTCAGGCCGTGGACCTGTTCGGGGGCCGCATCGTCGACGTGCAGCGAGCCAAGCCGGCGGCGGCCCCGGCCGAACCGAGTGAGAGCGCATAAGGGAAGGTTCCGCGGCGCCGGCGTCTCGCCGGTGGTCCCACCGGCGAGACGCCGGTGCCACAGCAGTTGTTGGAGCGCCCTCTGAGTAATGACAAAGCCCGCGGCTCGTCCGCAAACTAGTAGCGTTGACACACTGACGACATCGTCCAAGGAGACGTCCATGTTCGGAAAACTCGGCGATGTCGCCGGCATGATGAAACAGGCCAAAGAGATGCAGGGCCGCATGAAAGAGATGCAGGACCAACTCGCCGCTGCCCGGTTCGACGCCGAGACCGGGGCGGGTGCCGTCAAGGCCACTGTCACGGGTAAGCTCGAACTCGTCGACCTGAAGATCGACTCCGCCAGCGCCGGCGACGTCGAGATGCTCGAAGACCTCATCAAGTCGGCCGTCTGCGCGGCACAGGCCAAGGCTGCCGAAAGCGTCAAGGTCGAGATGCAGAAGATGACCGGCGGCATGAACCTTCCTGGCCTCGACGGCATGATGGAAGGCTAGCGCCACACCGTGGCCGATTCCGTTCCAGCATCGTTGACCCGTTTGATCGAGGAGTTCCAGAAACTCCCCGGCATCGGACCGCGCAGCGCCGAGCGGCTGGCGTTTCACCTTCTCAAGTCGGACAAGACCGCTGCATTGGCTCTGGCCGACGCGGTCCGAGACATGAAGGAGACGGTCCGCCACTGCGGCGTGTGCTACAACCTGACCGAGTCGGACCCGTGCCCTATCTGCGCCGATGGCAATCGCGACGCTGGGCAGATCTATGTCGTCGAGCAACCCAAGGACCTGCTCCTACTCGAATCCACGGGGCTCGTCCGGGGCGTGTATCATGTGCTGCTTGGACACATTGCGCCGCTCGATGGCATCGAGCCGGGCGACCTGACGATCGGAGCCCTCGTGCGTCGCGTGAAGTCGGGCAACGTCGCCGAGGTTGTGCTGGCGACGAACCCAACGATGGAAGGCGAGGGCACGGCCCTGCACATCAAGAGCCTGCTCGCCACCGAGAAGGTCAAGGTGACGCGATTGGCACGCGGGCTGCCGAGTGGGTCGCAGATCGAGTACGCCACGCGGGCCGTTCTCGAGGACGCTATTGAGGGACGCCGCGATTACTGAGGCCCCGCCGGGCGCAAGCATCGCAGTTGATGTGCCAAACGGCGAAGCCAGGGGGCGGGTTGGGCATACGATCGAGTACACCCCGGCTGCACGGCGTCCGGCACGCCCGGTTTGCCGAACCCGCGGCATCAGCTTACAACCGAGACCATGTTCACGCCTGAAGTCCTGCTGGTTTTCTATCTCCTGCTCGCCATAGGCGTGTCCTTTCTCTGTTCGCTGACCGAATCCTGTCTGCTCTCGCTCTCGCGTTCGCGCGTTGGGGCACTGGCCAAGAGTGGCCACCCGGCCGGGCGCGTGCTCGAGCGCATGAAGGACAACATCGAACGCCCTCTCGCCGCCATCCTCACGCTCAACACGGTTGCGCACACGGTCGGCGCGGCCGGCGTGGGGGCGGAGGCCTACGTCGTGTTCGGCAGCGAGTGGATCGCCGTCACGAGCGGTGTACTCACTGTGCTGATTCTCGTCTTCTCCGAGATCATCCCCAAGACCCTCGGCGTCGTCTATGCCGGGCGGCTGGCACCGTTCACGGCTTACGCCATCACGGGCATGATCTATTTGAGCTATCCGCTCGTGATCGTGTTCCAGGCGCTGTCTCGCCGACTCGGCCGAGGCGAGGAGCAGAAACTCACGCGAGAAGAGTTCGCCGTTATCGCCGAGGTGGGGCAGACCGAGGGCGCTCTCCACGAGCGAGAGTACCGCGTCATCCGCAACCTGCTCAGACTTCGCAACGTGCCCGTCAGCGACGTGATGACGCCGCGAACGGTCGTCTTCATGCTGCACAAGGAGAAGACGGTCCAACAGGCCTTGGAGAAGCACGGGCCCCTTCGGTTCGCTCGCATTCCCGTTTTCGGCGACGGGCCGGACGACATCGCCGGCCTCGTTCTGCGACATACGTTGAGCGAGACGCTGCGCGAAGGCAACGGAGATTGGGCAGTGAGTCGCATCGCCACGCCGATCCACGCCGTGCCGGAGACGGCCTCGCTGGACCAGGTGCTGAACGAGTTCATTCGGCAAAAGGGCCAGCTGTTCCTCGCCGTGGACGAGCACGGTGGGACCGCAGGGATCATCACGCTCGAAGACGCGATCGAAACCCTGCTCGGCACCGAGATTGTGGACGAGACGGATGCCGTCGCGGACATGCGAAAACTCGCTGGAAGGCTGTTCCGGAACAAGCTGCGCGGCCGCCGTTTCAGCCGTTGAGAAGCGACGTTTGGCCGCGCCCCAACGGGAAACGCTGGGGAGCGCCCTACAACCCGCGAAGCCACTCTGCCCGCAACGCCACGTCACCTGACAGAGCCGCGTCGATCGCTTCGAGAATGGGCTGGCGATCGCGCGGGAGTCTGCCTGCGATGGGAAGATAATTCGAGGCGTGGTTGGTGCGAAAGATCGCGTCCGTTGGATTGCATCGATCTACCAGGACGCGCAGCTCGCGCATCAGGACTTCTACGTTCGGTATCTCGAACCGGCCGCTTTCGGCGAGCTTGTGGATCGGCGTACCGGGGATCAGCGTCAACGTCAGCGCCGACAGGAACTTGGGGTCCATCGCCGTCGCCAACTCGGCGCAGGCCGTGGCGTGTTCGACGCTGCGTTCCGCGCCGCCGGCACCGAGGAGGAAGATGAGCGACTGTTTGATGTCGGCCTGTCGCAGCTTGGCGGCGGCCTCGACATGGTCGGTGGCCGTCGCCCCCTTGGCGATGCGCTTCAACGTGACGTCGTCGCCCGACTCGGGGCCGATGTAGACCAGCGTCAACCCCAACTCACGCAGGCGCACGAGTTCTTCGGGCCTCTTGGCCAACAGATTCATCGCCGTGGCATAGCAACTCACGCGGCGCAGGCGGGGAAACGTCTCGGCAAGGGCCGTGAGAATCGGTTTCCACTTGTCCAACCCCATCGCCATCGCATCGCCGTCCATGATGAAGGCTTTGCGCACTTGATCGCCGTACTGCTGCCCGGCTTCGGCGATGTCGGCGAGGGTCTCGGCCACGGGGCGCACCCGGAACTTCTTCTCGCGATACATCGCGCAGTAGGTGCAGTGATTCCAGGAGCAACCGATCGTCGCCTGAATCAAGAGCGAGTTGGCCTCGCTCGGCGGTCGATAGACGGTTCCGACGTATTGCATGGAGAGTCCTCGGTGCGCGTCGAACGCTGTCAGTATTCAGCTACGAGCCATCAGCTGTCAGCCCCCTGGCGTTCATCGCTACGCTTCGCTCGAAGGCACGACGCCCAAGCCGGGGCGCTGGCCGATGCACAAGCGGCCCGCTGCTCCACCCAGGCCCGTGAAGGGGTCGGCCTTCAGCAGCAGGTGCCCGTCGAGATCCAGCCAGTCCGCCAACGGGGCGAGCTGCGCCGCCGCGGCGATTCCCAGCGAGCTTTGAATCATACAGCCCAGCATGATCTTGAGCTCGCCCGCTTTGGCGCGCTTCGCCATCTCCAGCGCCGGCGTGATGCCGCCGCACTTGCTCAACTTGATATTGACGCCGTCGACGCAGCCGACGAGGCGATCGACATCGTCCGGCCGAACGCAACTCTCGTCGGCGACGATCGGGCACAACCCCGCCTCTTTGAGAACCTTGAGCCCGGCGAGATCATCGGCGCGGATCGGCTGCTCGACGAACTCGATGTCGAAGGCCACGAGCCGAGCGATTCGCTCGAGCGCTTCATCGACTGTCCAGGCCATGTTGGCGTCGACGCGAATCGTCTTGTCGGGCGCTACCGAGCGGATGATCGCCAGGGTTTCCTCATCGCGTGGCGTGCCGACTTTCACTTTGAGGATCGGGTAGGCCGCCGCGGCGCGGGTCTTGGCTTCGATGAGATCCGGTTCGCCTATGCCGATCGTGAAGGACGTGGCGGCGATGTTGCGAGCGTCGAGGCCAAGAAGCATCGTGACGGGCAGGCCTTGACGCTTGGCCCGCCAGTCGTACATCGCGGCGTCGACGGCAGCCACGGTCGCGAGCTGGTCGTCGAATCGCTCGACGAGCGAGCGGCCCAACGCTTCGGTCGGCAGTGGCTCGTCAGCCAGGCGTGCCTCGATCTCGCCGAGGGTCCGCTCGGCGGATTCGAGCGTCTGGCCGTAGGTGTCCATCGGGGCGGCCTCGCCCCAACCCTCGATGCCTTCGGCCGCGAGGCGAACCCAGAGGGTCTCCTTGTCCGTTCGGGTGGCCTGGGCAGTCCGAAAGGGCGATGCCGGCGAGAGCGAGAGGCGTGTCCATCGCAGGTGCATGGCGTGATTTCAGGGGACGCCGCCGACGCTGGCAAGTCAGTCATGGCGATTTCTCGACCCCCGATGCGACGAACGAGCCGTAACCCCTGTTCTGTCAATAGGTAACAGAGGAGGACCCCGCATTCTTTCCGTCGTGTTGCCAAACCCGCCTGGAGGTGTATCATGTCCGACTTTGGGGAATCAGCCGCCGCCGATGTCAAGCACGCGGCTGCGTGGTATACTCCCCAGATCGACCGTACGCCCTGTAGTTGTGCATGGCTTCGGATTTGGCCGGTTCGGCCGAACCGAGGGTGCGTGCAGGATCGTCCGCGTTCTGACAACGCGACGAGTGTAGAGACTGGGAGACCGATGGCCTTAGTACCTGTAAGAGTAGCCGGCACGGGCAGCTTCCTCCCCGGCCCGCCGGTTCCAAACGAGAAGGTCGAGCCTGTGCTCGGCCCCCTGGACAACGCCCCAACGAAGGTCAAGAGCTTCATCGCGAACCTCGGCCAGAAGATGCTGGACCGTGGCGGCGTTTCCACGCGCCACTTCGCCGTCGATCCAGAGACCGGCGACATGACCCACAATTTCAGCACGCTCTCCGAGCAGGCCGCTCGACGAGCTATCGACTCTGCAGGCATTGAGCCGCAACAGATCGAACTGTTGATTATCTCCTGCCCTTCGTACGACCAGAGTACGCCGCCGACCAGCGCCCTGCTTCAGGAACGCCTGGGCATCCAGAACTGCGCCGAGCTTGAGGTGCATTCCAATTGCAGTGGTGTCGGCAAGAGCGTCCAGATCGCCAACGATGCCATCCGATCTGGTCGCTACAAGACCGTCCTCGTCGCGTACAGCCAGTTGTCCTCGATCTATCTCAGAAGCTGTTACTTCAATCAGCCCAAGATCGACAAGGTCCATGCGGCCTTGCGGTGGATTCTCGCGGACGGCTCCGGCGCGCTCGTGCTGCAGGCCGACGACGAAGACAAGGGCGATCGCCGACTCATCGATACGTTCGTCGAATCGGTCGGTGCCGGTCGACCGGCCGGCATGACCGCCGGCGGCGCGGCTGCGGACCTGATGAAGGCCTCGCAGCAGATTCCCGAACTGTACGCCATCGGCAACCACCATCTGTGGCAGGACTTCACCGCCGTCAACGACAACGCGGCCCCGCTCTTGCTCCAGGGCTTGGCCTCGTTCACCGACCGGCTGAAGATCGACCCCAGCACGGTCGACCATTACGTCGTCTCCATCCCGACGACGCAGCTCTATGAGGACCACATCCCCGCGTTCCTCGATCGCCTCGGCACGACCCGCGAGAAGATCAAGTTCCGCAGTGACAAGATCGGCTACTGCGGGGGCGCCGCCACGCTGATCCACTTCGACGACATGGTGCGGGAAGGCGAGATCAAGCCCGGCGAGCTCGCCATCGTTCACGCGGTCGAGTCGAGCAAGTGGATGACGGCTGGCTTCGCAGTGCGATGGTGACCGACTCGCCCAGCGGCCATGTTTCGCCGGTGTGGCTGGCGGTCAAGATGGTCGTCTATGCCACGCTGTTCCTTGCCTTGATGCTCGTGGCCCTTCCCCTGGGATTCGATTGGCTCGGTGAACGCATCTTGCCGCGAGGCGAAAACGCCTGGCTCGTTCCCGGCCCGGTGAATCGCATCGTCGGCGGTATCATCGGCGGGCTCGGCCTGATCGGCTATCTCATCAGCTCGAACTGGCTCGTCATCGTCGGCAAAGGGCCCCTCGTCGGGGTTGACCCCCCCCCCCCGGTTGTTTTGTCCCGGCCCTTTTGCCGCGGGCGCCACCCCCGCCGGGGC
>CAYYPB010000051.1:0-10878 GCA_964473405.1 uncultured Planctomycetaceae bacterium | reverse complement strand
GAAGCCAGGGCTGTCACGAAGTATGAAAAAAGGGCCTTACGTGGCCGAACCCCTTTTAGCAAAAGTACAGAAGGCTATTGACACAAGCAGCCACGAGCCGATCAAGACGTGGTGTCGGCGATGCACGATCCCGCCGGAGTTTGTGGGGCGGACGTTTGACGTGCATAACGGCAAGAATTTTCTGAAGGTGTTCGTGACGGAGGACAGGGTCGGGCACAAGCTCGGCGAGTTCAGCCGCACACGCACGTTCAGAGGCCACACGATGACGAAGCGGAAGAAGTAGCCCCTAGTCCGGGCGGTATGGAGCAGGAGTGTTATGTCCTGGACATCGACACATCGCTACGCACGGATCAGCCCTCGCAAGGTTCGGCTCGTGTCGAGTTTGATCGCGGGCCGGCCCGTGAATGAGGCGCTGGACTTGTTGAAGTTCACGCGCAAGCGGGCCAGCGTCTTCGTGGACAAGGTGCTTCGCACGGCGATGGCTGACGCGGATGAGCAAGAGGCTGACGTTCGCAATCTGTTCATTCACGAGGCACGCGTGGACGAGGGACCGACGATCAAGCGTTTCAGGCCGAAGGATCGCGGCCGGGCGCACCCGATTTTGAAGCGAACCAGTCATATCGTCGTGACGGTGGCTGAAGGACCAAGGGGCTAACAGGCCATGGGACAGAAGGTACATCCAGTCGGCTTCCGCATCGGCGTCACCGAAGGTTGGCGATCTCGGTGGTTCGCCCCGAAAGCGGCTTACGCCGAGTTTTTGATCGAGGATCAGAAGATTCGCAAGCTGGTCAACGAGCGTCTGAATAAGACGCCTCCGTTCGCGGGCTGTGCGAAGATCGAGATCGAGCGCACGCGGGACGAAGTCAAGATCTTCCTCTCGACGGCCCGGCCCGGCATGGTCATCGGGCCCAAGGGTGCCGAGGTCGACAAGCTCCGTGAATTTATCGAGGACATGATCGACCGAAAGGTCAGCGTCAATATCAAGGAAATCAAGAACCCCGATCTGAACGCCCAGCTCGTGGCGTTGGAGATTGCCGCTCAGTTGAAGCGTCGCGGCAGTTTTCGTCGAGCGGTGAAGATGCGCTGCGAAGCGGCAATGGCCTCTGGGGCCTTGGGCATTAAAGTGATCTGCAAGGGCAGGCTCGGCGGGGCGGAGATGTCGCGCGTCGAGACGCAGAAGCGGGGCTCGATTCCGCTGCAGACGCTTCAGGCCCATGTGGACTACGGGTTCGCCACGAGCTTCACGACCTACGGGGCGATCGGCGTTCGGGTCTGGCTCTACAAGGGCCCGTATGGTGATGAGATTGTGGAAGGCGAGCCGCAGCGGCGCGGTGGCCGGCGCGGCCGAGCGTAAGATTGCGAATGTGTATCACGTCGCCGGCCCGGATGGCCCGCGATGTTGAGGAGTGTTCATCATGGCCAATATGCCGGCCAGAGTGAAATACCGGAAGCAACACCGCGGCAAGATTCGTGGCAATGCCACGCGCGGCAATACGGTTGCCTATGGCGATTTCGGCCTTCAGGTGCTGGAACCGGGCTGGTTGACGGCTCGACAGATCGAAGCGGGTCGCATGGCGGCGACGCACTTTCTGCATCGCCAAGGTCGCGTCTTCATTCGGGTGTTTCCGCAGAAGAGTGTTTCGGCCAAGCCGTTGGAACAGCGGATGGGCAAAGGCAAGGCGGACGTCGATCATTGGGTGGCCGTGGTGAAGACCGGGACGCTGCTCTACGAAATCGGCGGAGTCGAAGAGAACGTGGCGCAGGCGGCGTTGAGCCGCGTGGCCCACAAGATGCCGTTCAGGTGTCGTTTTGTTCGTCGGCGCCACAGTTTGTGATGATGAGGGTTTCCGTCTGATGAAGATGGGCGAACTGCGAGAATTGAAGACGGACGAGCTTCACACGGAGTTGGAGCGTCTGCGCCGCCACTTGTTCGATCTGCGTAGCCAAGCGGTCACGGAGAAGCTCGAAGACGGGTCTCAACTGGGCAAGACGAAGAAGGACATCGCCCGGGTCTTGACCGCCTTCAACGAGCGAGGCGAGCAGAACGTGGAACAGTCGCAGTACCACATGGAAGCGATCGGCAAGACGAAGAAGAAAGCGTAACTAAGGCGCTTTTGCGAGGCTAGGTAGGCGTATGACGGCCGAGACGGTGAATTCGGGACGCGGGCAGGCGGACAGTGATGGGGCAAGGGCCCGACGACGCGTGCGCACGGGCGTCGTTCAGAGCGACAAGGCGAACAAGACGATCTCGGTTCGCATTGACCGGCTCGCTCGGCATCCGAAGTATGGCAAGCTCTTGAAGCGAAAGACGATCCTTCACGCTCACGACGAGCAGAACGAGGCTCGCCAGGGCGACCGCGTCGAGATCGTCGAGTGTCGGCCGATCAGCAAGACGAAGTCTTGGCGGCTGTCGAAACGACTGACGCATCGGGACGGATAAGCAAGTTGCCCGGGGCGCAGAGCCCGACGGCAGGCGGACGGTAATAGCATGGTTCAGGCAGAAAGCGTTGTGGATATTGCGGACAACACCGGCGCGAAGCGCGCGTTGGTGATTCGCGTTCTCGGCGGCTCGACGGGCCGAGGTCGCTACACGCGGCGTACCGCGAGCGTGGGCGACATCGTGGTTTGCACCGTCAAGAAGGCGCTGCCCAACAGCGACTACTACGTCGGGCGCAATCGCAAGGAACGTTCGTCGCATCGCAAGGTCAGGGCGGTCATGGTGCGGACGAAGTTCCCCGTGCGTCGCAAGGACGGCACATATGTCCGCTTCGACAGCAACGCCGCGGTGATTATTGACGAAGAGAAGAACCCCAAGGGGACGCGCATCTTCGGGGCCGTCGCCCGCGAGCTTCGCGAGAGGGGTTTCATGAAGATCGTGTCCCTGGCCAGTGAGGTGATCTGAGCGAGTTCGTCCGAGACGGCTTCGCGGCAGAGTTGGGTGTTTCAGATAGTGCCGGGTGTTTGACTCCGGTAGGCGCGTCAGCAGGCGCGATTGAGATAGAAGGAAGAAACCGTGGCGGCCAAGGTGAGAAAAGGCGACCGAGTCGAGGTGATTGCCGGGGCCCACAAGGGTCAGCAGGGCAAGGTACTCCGCGTCGATCCCGACAAGGATCACGTATGGATCCAGGAGGTTAACCTGGTCTACCGTCACCTGCGTCCTAGCCGCACGAATCCGCAGGGCGGGCGAATCCGCAAGGAAGCGCCCATCCATGTTTCCAGTGTTCTGCCGGTGGACCCCAAGACGGGTCGAGGCAGTCGGGTTCACTTCGATGTGGATCGTGACGGCAAGGGCAAGATCGTGTCGAAGCGGCGCGTGACTCAGGGCGGCACGGTGCTGGAAGACGTCAAGGGACCGGTGGCGAAGTAGTTGCCCGGTTCAGTGAGCATCGCCTCGCGGTGCCGCAGAGAGAAACTCAAGGTCGGGCGTGACGCTCGACGGCGGTGGACGTAATCATGGCTCGACTGTACGAGAAATACACAAGCGAGGTCATGCCGGCACTCGAAAAAGAGTTGTCCTGCAAGAACCGCTTGGCGATTCCACGGATCGAGAAGATCGTGGTGTCGATGGGGCTCGGCAAGGCGCTGGCCGAGAAGACGCGGATGGCTGCGGCCCAAAAGGATCTTGCCCAGATCGTCGGGCAGAAGCCGATCGTGTGCCGTGCGCGCAAGAGCGTTTCGAACTTCAAGCTGCGCGAGGGCTATGAGATCGGCCTCAAGGTCACTTTGAGGGGTCGGCGGATGTATGAGTTCCTCGATCGTTTGATCGCGATCGCCGCACCTCGTATTCGCGACTTTCGCGGCCTGGACCCCAAGAGTTTTGACGGTCGAGGCAACTACAATATGGGGATCACGGAACAGACCGTGTTTCCAGAGATCGACGCGGACAAGGTTCAGTTCCAGCAGGGTATGAACATCACGATGGTCACGACCGCGAGCAGCGACAGTGCGGGCAAGCTGCTCCTGTCGTTGATGGGATTACCGTTCCGCAAGAGTGACGCCGAGAAGGCCGCCTAGGCCGCCAGTGGCGGGCGCCGAAGCGCCGGGAGCGACGGAGCAAATGGCAAAGAAGAGCAACATCGTCAAGGCCGCGAGGAAGCCCAAGTTTGCCGTACGGGGCTACACACGCTGTCAGGTTTGTTCGCGTCCGCGTGCAGTTTATCGCAAGTTCAAGCTCTGTCGGATCTGTTTCAGATCGTTGGCGTTGGAAGGCAAGATCCCCGGCGTCCGCAAGGCTAGTTGGTAAGTCGCCGCTGCGGCCGACGAAGAGGAAGACGAGATGTGGAGTGACCCGATCGCCGACATGTTGACGCGCATTCGCAATGCCGTTCGCAACAAGTCGGAAAATGTGATGATCCCTCGCAGCGGCGTGAAGTTGGCCCTTGCCCGCGTCCTCATGGAGGAGGGCTATGTCAACGGCGTCGATGAGATCGACGACGGTGTGCAGGGAAAGATACGGGTCACGTTGAAGTATGGACCGCGTGGTGAACAGGTCCTGACGACGATCAAGCGAGAGAGCAAGGTCGGCTGCCGGCGGTATGTCGCTGCAGGCGAAGTGCCTAGGGTTCTCAACGGTTTGGGCGTGGCGATTGTCTCCACGAGTCGCGGTGTGTTGAGCGATCGCAAGTGTCGCGAGCTGAACATCGGCGGCGAGTTGCTCTGCACGGTTCACTAGGTTTGGAATCTCGCGTGTCGCCCTCGTAGCTTGGCTGCGGTGCGTCGAGGACGGTGATCTAAGGAAGTACGTATGTCGCGGATTGGCAAAAAACCTGTCCCGCTGCCTTCAGGCGTCAAGGTTGACGTCCAGGGCGCTCGAGTAAGCGTCACGGGCACCAAGGGGACGCTGTCGTTCGAGCATCCTGAGGGTGTCTCGGTCGCGCACGACAGCGCGGCTAGCGCGCTGACGGTCACGCGCGATGCGGACACGGCTCAGCATCGGGCGTTTCACGGACTCACGCGGGCTCTGCTCAACAACATGGTGATCGGCGTCACGCAGGGTTACGAGCGGAAGATGGAGATCTACGGCACGGGCTACAACTGCTCGGTGTCGGGCTCCACCTTGGAACTGAATGTCGGTTTTTCGCACTCGGTGAACCTCCCGATCCCGGCTGGGATCGAGATCAAGGTTGAGGTGCCGGCCGCACGTGGCGACGAGACCCCCGCGAAGCTGAGTGTCGCGGGGATCGACAAGCAGGTTGTTGGTCAGTTTGCCCGGGACATCAAGGATGCCAGGCCGCCGGAGCCCTACAAGGGTAAGGGTGTGCGATACGCAGGCGAACAGATTCGCCGCAAGGCCGGCAAGGCCTTCGCGGGTGCCGGCGGTTGATGACGCAACACAGGGTGTGCCGACCAGCGCACCGACGGATGCGACGACGGATGCGCCGACGGATGGTAGAACGATGAAAGAGCAAAAACGCAAACAGGTTCGATTGACGCGTCGCCGCCGACGTGTTCGGCGTCGCATCTTCGGCACGCCCGAGCGACCGAGGCTCAGCGTCAGCCGCAGCCACAAGAACATCAGCGTGCAGTTGATCGACGACATCGCCGGCCGGACGCTCTGCAGCGCCGGAACGCGGGCCAAGGACGCCGTCGAGGCAATCAAGTACGGCGGCAACTGTGAAGCGGCCACGAAGATCGGCCAGCTTCTGGCGGAGCGTGCCGTCATGCAGGGCATCCGCAAGGTCGCTTTTGACCGCAACGGCCTGCGATATCATGGTCGGGTCAAGGCCCTGGCCGAGTCCGCCCGAAAGGCGGGCCTGGAGTTCTAGAACGTCGCGGGCTGGGGTATGGGCTCGGCGGCGGTTCGGCAGTCGGCTGTCGAGGCGACGAATTGAAAACATGGGCGCCGGGTATCGGCGCTCTGTCATGACGACGCACGGATCGAGCGGCGTCGAAACTTCTACAGATGTGGGTTGATCGATGGCAGGAACAGGTCCACGCAGGGAAAAATCGGACGACGGACCGGGTTATGACGACGATGTCGTCAAGATCTACCGTTGCTCGAAAGTCGTCAAGGGTGGTCGTCGCTTCAGCTTCGCGGCCCTGGTCGTTGTCGGCAACCGCAACGGCGGTGTCAACATCGGCTACGGCAAGGCCAATGAAGTTCCGTCGGCCGTGGAGAAGGGGCGCAAGCAAGCCTCGCGAGCCCTGATGCCCGTCAAGCTGCAAGGCTCGACGATTCCGCACGAAGTGACCGGCCGGTTCGGTGCCAGCCGCGTCCGCCTGCTACCTGCCCGTCAGGGTACGGGCGTTATCGCAGGCAAGAGTGTCCGCGCCGTCCTCGAGTTGGCCGGTGTCGGCGATTGTCTGACGAAGGTGTACGGTTCGACGAGCCCCAAGAATCTGGTCAAGGCGACCTTTGCGGCGTTGCTTTCGTTGCGCGATCGCAAGACGATCGAAGAGCTCCGAGGCGTGTCGATTCCGAACGAGTGAGCCCCATCGGGCGATGACTGAAAAGTGCCATGAATATTACTGAGATCACAAAGAAAGCCGGCTCCAAGAAGCCCCGTCGACGCATCGGCCGCGGCAATGGCAGCGGCCAGGGCGGCACGGCCGGCCGCGGACACAAGGGAGCGGGCCAGCGCTCCGGCTATCGGCGGACGGTCCTCGCCGAGGGCGGCATGTTCCCGTTCTTCCGCCGCATCCCGAAGTACGGCTTCAACAACGCCCAGTTCCGAACCGAGTACCAGATCGTCAACGTGGAGGATTTGGGCCGGCGGTTCGACCCCGACGCGCATGTCACTGCTGCGGCATTGGAGGAGGTCGGCCTGATCCGCGATCGTGCCGGTCTCGTCAAGGTGCTCGGCGATGGCGAGCTTTCCAAGAAGCTGACGGTCGAGGCCCATCGGTTCTCCAACTCGGCCGTGAGTAAGATCGAGACGGCCGGCGGCACGACCAAGTGGCTCGCTCCGAAGCCCAAGAAGAAGTTCGTCAAGCGTCCCAAGTGGGCCGAATCGGAGTCCAAGGACTCCGACAAGGGCGCTGGCGACAAGAAGGGCAAGAAGAAGGGCGACGGCAAGGGCAAAGCACCCAAGTCGGAGAAGAAGGCGAAGTCGGCCTCCGGGCCCACGGGCGATGCCAAGAAGGCGAGCAAGAAGTCACCGCCCGCCGACGAGAAGACGCAGGACGAGAAGGGCGATTCGCAGCAAGAGAGCTAGCGCTCGCTCGATCGAGGTCGCTCCCATTTGGGAGCCAACGGATTGGTTCACATTACCCATGCTTTCCGCGTTCTTGAACATCTTCAGAGTTCCGGACCTTCGCAATAAGGTCCTGTTCACCCTGGGGCTGCTGGCGGTCTATCGGATCGGTTTCTATGTGCCGCTGCCGGGCATCGATCAGTCCGCGCTCAGCGTTTACTTCGAGAGTCTGAAGGGCGGCACCGGGGGGCTCGAACGCCTCACCGAGATGTTCTCGATGTTCACGGGTGGCAATCTGCAGCAGAGCACGATTTTCGGCCTGGGCATCATGCCCTACATCTCCGCTTCCATTATCTTCCAACTCCTGGGCACGGTCGTCCCCGCCCTGGAGAAGCTGAAACAAGAAGGCGAGATGGGCCGCAAGAAGATTCAAGAGTACACGCGGTACTCGACCGTGGTGATCTGCCTGATCCAGGCCCTGTTCTGGCTCAGCCACATCAACTCGCAGAACCTGGTCTACAGCGAGTTCACCGACTGGGGCGGTAGCTTCTGGCCCACCCTGGCGTTCTATCTGATCGGCGTTCTCGGAATGACCGCCGGTACGATGTTCCTTATGTGGCTCGGCGAGCAGATCGACGAGTACGGTATCGGCAACGGCGTCAGCCTCATCATCATGGCTGGTATCCTTGCCCGAATGCCGCAGGCTGTGATCTACGTGGTCCAAGAGGCTTCCCTCGACGTCGGGAGCGACAAGTCGATGGGCCCGGCCAAGATCATCTTCCTGGCGATGGCGTTCGTCGGGGTCGTAGCAGGCTCGATCCTCATCACGCAGGGCCAGCGGCGCATCCCCATCCAGCAGGCCAAGCAGGTTCGCGGGCGTCGGACGTTCGGCGGTCAGCGCAACTACCTGCCGTTGCGGGTCAACCACGGTGGCGTCATGCCGATCATCTTCGCCAGTAGTTTGTTGATCTTCCCGGGCCTCGCCTTCAGTTGGTTGGCCGGTATCTTTCCCGACAGTGCCTTCCTGAGTATGCTGGCGGGTGAGTTCGTCGGCATCGGGAGCTTCCTCTATGTGCTGAGCTACGTGGCCTTGGTGTACTTCTTCGCCTACTTCTGGACGACCGTGCAGTTCCAGCCGAAGGAGATGTCCACCTCCCTTCGGGACAACGGCAGCTTCATTCCGGGTCTCCGGCCTGGCAAACGCACGGCCGACTATCTCGAGACCGTGATGACGCGGATCACCTATGTCGGTGCCGGCTTCCTGGCGCTGATCGCCATTATTCCGCAGATCATCGCTTCGGCGATGGATATCCCGATTTCCGTCTCGTCGTTCCTGGGCGGAACGGGTTTGCTGATTGTCGTCAGTGTTGGACTGGACCTCGTGCAGCGCGTCGAGGCCAACCTGATCATGCGGAACTACGGCGGGTTCCTCGACGGCAGCGGCGGTAAGATTAAGGGGGCGTATGCGTGAACCTGGTGCTCCTCGGGCCTCCGGGCGCCGGCAAAGGCACTCAGGCCGCCCGGGCGTCCAAGATGTTCGACCTCGTCCATTTGTCGAGTGGAGACATTCTTCGGGCCGAGCGCAAGGCCGAGTCCGAGCTGGGGCGTCAGGCTCAGGACTTCATGGATCGCGGGGTCCTTGTTCCGGACGATTTGATTCTCTCGATGATGATGGATCACATCGGGCGGAGGCAGACGACGAGTGGTTTTCTGCTCGACGGCTTTCCCAGGACGCTGGCACAGGCCAAGGGCCTCGACGAGCGACTGGCGGCAAAAGGGCAGAAGCTCGATGCGGTCGTGAGCATCGAGGTGGCGGACGATGCGGTGGTGCGGCGGCTGACCGGCAGGGCGACTTGCTCCGATTGCGGCCGGATCTACCATGTCGAGTTTGCTCCGCCCTCCAAGGCGGATTACTGCGACGACTGCAACGTCGCTTTGACGCACCGGAAGGACGACAATCCCGATGTGGTGGTTCAGCGGCTGCGGACCTACCATGAGGAGACCAAGCCGCTGATCGCTTATTATCGCCAGCGCGGCGTGTTGCGGCCGGTCGCGGGTGAGGGGACGCCGGAGACGGTCTCGGCGTCCATCAAGAGGGCGTGCTCGAGGTCATGAGAGAGTCGAGCGGCAGACGAAGAGTCCGGCCGGTTGGACGGCGAGCAATGGTGGTACTGAAGAGCCCTCGTGAAATAGAACTGATGCGTGCCGCCGGAAGCATCGTGCATGGCGTGTTGATGACGATGCGGGAGATGGTGCGGCCCGGTCTTAAGGTAGCAGAACTGGGCGTGGTCGCCGAGGAAATGATCCTCGCGGCGGGCGGCGAGCCTTTGTTCAAGGGCGTGTCGTCCCCGGCGACGAAGTTCCCGTTTCCGTCGGCGATTTGCGCGAGCGTCAACGAGCAGGTTGTCCACGGGATTCCGAACGATCGGATTCTCGTCGAGGGCGACATCATCAGTATCGACTGCGGTGTTCGCCTCAAGGGGTATTGCGGCGATTCGGCGACGACGCTGGCTGTAGGCAAGGTCGAGCCTCAGACGCAGCGATTGATGGATGTGACGGCGGCATCGTTGGAGCAGGCGATTTCGGAGATGCGTCCGGGGCGTCTGTGGAGCGAGATCGCTGGCCTGATGCAGCAGACGGTCGAGTCGGCCGGTTTTTCGGTGGTCCGCGATTTCGTGGGTCACGGCATCGGCCAGGAAATGCACGAGGAACCGAAGGTTCCGAACTATACGGATCGTGCCCAGCGCAGGGCGGACTTCGAGTTGCAGCCGGGGCTGGTAGTGGCGGTCGAGCCCATGGTGAACGTGGGCGGACGTGAAGTGGAAGCGGGCGATTCGAGCGGCTGGCCGCAAGTGACGCGGGACGGCGGCCGATCCGCCCATTTTGAGCATACGATCGCCGTCACAGCCGATGGCGTGGATGTGCTCACCGACGGGCGATAGACAGGTACCGGCCGGACCGGTGCCCCAGGGAGAAGAACCATGAAAGTTCGCTCGAGTGTTCGTCGCATCTGCGAGAACTGCAAAGTCGTCAAACGCAAGGGGATCGTTCGCGTGATTTGTTCGTCAGATCCCCGCCACAAGCAGAGACAGGGTTAGAGAGGCCGCTTGGCCGATTGCCTCCGGGAGAAGACGCATGCCGCGTATTGCAGGTGTGGACATTCCGAACGACAAACGGGTTGTCATAGCGCTGACTTACATTTATGGGCTCGGACCGACCTTTGCGGTGGCCGTCCTCAAAGAGGCGAACATCGACCACGATGTCCGCGCCAAGGATCTGACCGAGGACCAGGTCAGTCGTCTGGCGTCGGTGATCGACCGCGGCTATGTGGTCGAGGGCCAACTGAGACGGCAAGTGGCGCAGAACGTCGCACGGCTGCGGGACATCGCATGCTATCGCGGTGTACGGCATCGCCGCGGCCTTCCGGTCCGGGGGCAACGAACCAAGACCAACGCGCGGACGCGCAAGGGTCCCAAGAAGACGGTCGCCGGCAAGAAGGGCGTCAAGGAACTACGGAGCTAAGGCTCGCCTTGGCGGGCATGCGATCGGACCGACAGTAGCAAGGCGGGAGGTAACTACGACGTGGCTAAATCGGGCAAACGAAAGATACGACGGCATGTGACGCGAGGTGTTGCGCATGTGCGGTCGTCGTTCAACAACACGATGATCACGATCACCGACCACAACGGCGACACGCTCTGCTGGGCGTCTTCCGGAACGGTCGGGTTCAAGGGAACGCGCAAGA
>CAYYPB010000050.1:0-10968 GCA_964473405.1 uncultured Planctomycetaceae bacterium | reverse complement strand
TACGCCTCAGTGCATTCTTCGTGAGGAGATGTGGAAGATGAACCACCCATCGCATAAGGATGATCAACGTACTCACCAGGGCAAACCCGCTGAAGATCGCCCCCGCCACGAAGTACGGCGGGAAGATCGTCGTGTGCCAGCCGGGGATGACCGAGACCGCGAAGTCGAACGAAACGATGCTGTGAACCGACAACACCAGCGGCGTGGCCAAACCGGCGAACAGCAGATAGGCCTTCTCGTAGTGGCTCCACGCGCGATTGCTGCCGCGCCAGCCAAGACTCAGCAGACCGTAGACGAACTTGCGCAAGGGGTGTCTCGCGCGGTCGCGGGCGATGGCCAGGTCGGGGATCAGCCCCGTATACCAGAACATGAGCGAGACCAGGCCGTAAGTGCCGACGGCGAAGACGTCCCACTCGAGGGGCGAGCGGAAGTTCTGATAAAGGGCCTGGTCGTTCGGATAGGGGATCAACCAGAACATCGCCAGCCAAGGCCGGCCCGTGTGGATCAACGGAAATTGCATCGCGCAGATGACCGCGAAGAGGGTCATGGCCTCGGCGAAACGAGCAATGCCGGTGCGCCACTTCTGTCGGAGCAGAAACAAGATCGCGGAGATGAGCGTTCCGGCGTGGCCGATGCCGATCCAGAAGACGAAGTTGACGATCGCCCAGCCCCAGCCCACGGGGTTGTTGTTGCCCCAGGTGCCGATGCCCTGCGTCACTGTAACGCCGACGCAAGCGAAGAACAGACTCGCCAGCGAGCCGGTGATGGCAATGGCGATCCACCAACGCACGGTCGGGAACGACTCGAGCGGTCGATAGATGTCGTCGTCCAACTGCCGCAGACTCGTGTCTCGCGTGAACAAAGAGGCGGGGCTCAAAGGGGAGTGATTCCCGCCTACGCCTGTCTCGCGTTCGCCGCGGGTCGGCTCTCCGGCTGCTTGCAATGTGGGACTCGCACTCATCCTCGATGACTCCCCTGCCCATCGGCCGCTTGCGGCTCGGTGCCGGCGTGCGGATTCCGCACGCGTGCGAGATAGGTCACGTTCGGTTTCACGTTCAACTCCTCCAGAACGTGGTAGGCCCGGCCGGAGGCTCGGAGCTTGGCGGCCTCGCTGGCGGGATTGTTGAGGTCGCCAAACGAGATGGCCTGCGCAGGACACGTCTGCTGACAGGCCGTTTGCATGGCATCGGGAGGCAGCGGCGCGTCGACGTTCGCGGCCGCGAACTTCACCTCGTTGATCCGCTGCACGCAGAACGTGCATTTCTCCATGACGCCTACGCCACGGACCGTGACCTGCGGATTGAACGCCAACTCCTGAACCGGGTCGCGCAATTGCGCCTGCTGATAGCGGAGGAAGTTGAACCGTCGCACCTTGTAGGGACAGTTGTTGGCACAGTACCGCGTGCCGACGCAACGGTTGTAGACCATCTCGTTGAGCCCCTCGGGGCTGTGCGTCGTCGCGTTGACCGGGCAGACGTTTTCGCACGGGGCGTTGTCGCAATGCTGGCAGAGCGTCGGGTGCGGGCTGATGGTCGGGTCATCCACGCCGCCGTCTTCGTAGCGGTCGATGCGGATCCAGTGCATCTCGCGGCCGTTGTCGCATTCTTCGCGGCCGACGATGGGGATGTTGTTCTCCGCCTGACACGCCGTGACGCAGGCGTTGCAGCCCACGCACGCACCCAGGTCGATCGACATGCCCCACTTGTGACCCTTGGAGTAGTCGAACGCTTCGTACAGGTCGGCCTTGGGGACATGAGGCCCCTTGTGCTTCACGAAATCGGCCGCATGGCGGTACTCGGCCAGATTGCCGTCCAAAACGATGGGCCGTTCGTGCATCGAGAACTCTGCCTGGGTGCGAACGAGCTTGTGCGACCCGGCGGCCTTGCTCAGTTGTACGCCATGGGCCAAGCGCGGAGCATCGTCCCCGCCGATGAGTGGCGAGATATTGGTGCCGCCGGCCTCTTCGATGATCTTGCCCCCGGCCGTGCGACCATAGCCCAGTGTCACTGCCAGCACACCTTCGGCCATTCCGCGCTGCACGAGGACGGGCAGTTCCACGGATCGACCGCCGACCTTCACGCTGAGAAGATCGCCCTCGGCCACGCCGAGCTTGACCGCGTCCGTCCGGCACATCGAGACGGCGCTGTCCCACACCAGCTTGCTGACCGGGTCGGGCAATTCCTGCAACCATCCATTATTAGCGTGTCGCCCGTCGTGCAAGGCATGGTGCGGAAGAATGACGAGTTCGTGGCCCCCGACCGAGCCCGTCACAGTCGCCAGTGACTCGGCGGCGGCTTGATTGAGACTCGGTAGCGTCGAGGCGATCGCCTTTCCGTGCAGGCCGTCGTGCAGCGCCCCTTCCCAGGCTCGCTTGCGCAAGGTCGCGACGCTCTCGGTGCCGTCCGCCACGAGGCGACGCTGCCAGCGTCGCTCCAGATGGCCGTGCCAATCGCCGGCTTGCTGGATCGGATCGTCCTGGCCGGCCAGTGCCTTTGTCCATGTCAGTAGGGATTCGGCCTCTTGCCTCGCGTCGAAGAGCGGCGCGATCACGGGCTGACACAGCGTCATCAACCCATCGCGAGGCTGGGCGTCGTTCCACGATTCGAGGTTGTGGCAGCTCGGCAGCGACAACGAGCAAAGTGAAGCCGTCTCATCAGGATGCGAAACGTGGGCCACGGAGAGTTTGGCCTTCTTCAGAAGTGCCTCGAATCCGCCGCCGGGCCAGTCGTAGACGGGGTTGACGCCCAGGCAAATGACGACGTCTGGCCCTTGCTTCATCGCCGCCTCGACATCCGCCAGGTTCGAAACCGGCAGCGTCGCGGGCGAGGCGTTCCACACCAGTGTATGCCCGGGAGCCCCCAGCGCGTCGTTGAGCAGTGCCACGGCCGCATGGACAGACTCGGGCAAGTGCGAACCCGACACGACGAGAGCCGCGCCTCGACTAGCGTTCAGATCGTCCGCCAAGGCGTTGACCGCGTCGGCGTCCACATGATGGGACGTGGAGAACGCTGCCAGGGCAGTACGATCACCGCCGACGGCTGCCCGTAGGGCATTCGCCAGGGCACCCATGGCCGATGGCCGCAGTCGCAGTCGCTGATCGGCATTCGAGCCCGTCAGCGTCATGGCTCCTTCGGCCACGTAGAGCCGACTCATCTCTGCCGTGCGATGATGCGCGTCGTCGAGCGCGCGGCCTTTGGCGAAGCTGCGGATGTTCTCCAGCACCGGTCCATCGGTCCCCATGAAGTAGCAGACCAGGCTGTGGAGGACCTTGGCCTAGTCGAACCGCGGGAGCATCTCGCCGTCGGTGCCGTAGACCTTCTTCCAAGCCGAACGCTGGGATCCGTCGTGCAAAGCCTCATGAACGAAGTGCCGCGCGGCGGGACATGCCTTGAGGAATCGGCTGATGAGATCGCGTTCCGACGGACCAAGCGTCGAACGCGTGAGCAGGACCACCGAAGAGGCGGATGCAATCGCCGCGTGGATTTCCGCGTCGGCCACTGCCCAGGAAACGGCCTGCTTGCCGCGATGCGGTGTCCGCAAGCGATCGGGATCGTAGAGCGACAAGATCGACGCCTGCATGGCGGCCGTGGCAGCCCCGCGATTGACCGGATGATCGGGGTTGCCATCGACCTTGACGGGCCGACCGTCCACCGTCTTGATCAGCAGGCCGTACGGCTGCGAGCCTTCCGTCCACGTCGATGCGTAGTACAGCGGCTTGCCGGGCTGTTGATACTCGGGACCCGATACGCGGCTGATGATCTTGCGGAGCGGCTTGCGTTGACAGCCGGGCACGCCGATGGCCAACGCGGTCGAAGCGCCGCCCAGGAGCTTGAGAACGCTCCGGCGGCTCATCCCACCGCTCGGCTCCTCGAAGTTCTCGCCGTGGGTCGGCAGAGCCGCCTCCTTCAAGAGACGCATCGTTCCGAGGCTGTGGTACTGCGATGTCGGTTCGCTCATGGGGTCAGTCGCCTACCGGTGACACGTCGAACAGTGGATCGGGGCGCGTGTCGGATCGCCTCGCCGAAAGGCCGCATCGCCTTGCGTCGGCGTTTGCTTGTGGCAATCCATGCACCAACTCATTTTCAGGCCGAACTCTCGACGGACTCGATCCATCGCCTGAATCGGCCCGTGGCAATCCTGACAGGCGATCCCGGAGTTGACGTGCCGGCTATGGTCGAAATACACGAAGTCCGCCAGATCGTTCACTTTGTTCCAAACGATCGGCGTCTTGTTGTTCCAGTGTTCGAGAAGGGTGGTCATCGCCGGCGTCAGATTGCCTTGCGCGTCTTTGTTCTGAACCTGCTCGTGACACTTCATACAGGTCGAGACCGGCGGAATCGTCGCGTGCGGCCCCTTGTCGGCATTCGTGTGACAGTAGAGACAGTCGATCTTCAGATCGCCGGCGTGGACCTTGTGGCTGTAGGCAATCGGCTGCTCAGGCGCGTAGCCCGCCTCGCGATGGGAAGGCCACAGAACATAAGCGCCAAACGACACGCCCAGAGTGCAGGAAAACAGTAGCACGCCGACCGCGATGTACACTCTGTTGTCGAACTTCTTCGTGAACATGAAGTGGGCCTTTTCAGATGCGACGAGACCCGGCCCGCACGCGGCTCGGCGAGGGCATTCTATTCCTCGCATGACATCCGGCAACTCACTTTTTTCCTGGGAAAAAGGGGTCCAGTGCTGCGCCATGGCGAACACTGGACCCGACTGTCCCCTGATTAGGCGTTCTTGGCCAGATACTCGGCAACGCCCTCAGCCGAGGGCTTCATGCTCTCTTCGCCCGGCTTCCAGTTGGCGGGGCAGACTTCGCCGTGCTTCTCGGTGAACTGCAGCGCGTCGAGGACGCGAAGGGCCTCGTCCACGTTGCGGCCGAGCGGAAGGTCGTTGACCAGCCCGTGGCGAACGATGCCCTCCTTGTCGATGATGAACAAGCCGCGAAGCGCGATGGCGTCATTGGACAACACGCCGTAGTCGCGAGCGATCTGCTTCGTGAGATCGGCCACGAGCGGGAACTGCACATTGCCGATGCCGCCGTTTTTGACCTCGGTGTTCTTCCAGGCCCAATGCGAAAAGTGCGAGTCCACGGAGACGCCGATGATCTCGCAGTTCTTCTCCTTGAAGCTGGCCAGCTTCTTGTCGAAGGCGATGATCTCCGACGGACAGACGAACGTGAAGTCCAGCGGATAGAAGAACAACGTGACATACTTGCCGCGGAAGGATGAGAGGCTCAACTCCGCAAACGAGTTGTCGGGCATGACGGCCTGCGCGGTGAAGTCCGGTGCTTCGGTTGTGACGAGTGTGCTCATAGTAGTGAGGCTCCTTGTTTCTCGTGTTCTTGACGAACGTGTCTTAATAGCGTCTCCGACCTGGATCGGAGATCAGATGTCATTGCGTACCTGCTCCCGCGCAGAGTTGCCCGCACGGACCGGCGATGATGTGTGAGCAAGATGGGCCATCGGACCGCCAAACGGCGAGCCGACGGAACACGTGCTCGCATTGTTCGATCAGGCTAGTGCACCTTCACACCTCGTCTTGCGGGTTGACGAGGTACCCGTGTCTCTGTGGCACTGGCGTCCCGCCGGTGGAACCACAGGCGAGACGCCTGTGCCACAGGACAGGGCAACCCGCAGAAGCAAGTGTGATCGCGCGCTCGTCCCAAGCGACGACTAGCCCCACTTGCCCTTGGCGATGTGCCCCTGCATTTCGGTCATCGCCAGCTTCATCATCTCATACGACTGGCCGAGCGTTCGCTCGAAGATCTTCACGCAGTTCGGGTCGAGCGCGTCTTCGATGCCGTCCTTGCAGACCGCCTCGATCTGCCGCGCGAGGTCCACGAGCCGGCAATGCAGGGCATTGGTGCGTCGCGATCGCTCAACGAGATTCGCCGCCTCATCGTTCATCGCTTCGAACCGCTCGGCCGCTAGCCCACACTTCGGACAGTTTTCCGGAGCGTGCTCGCCGTCGTGAATGTAACCGCAGGGACATTTCCACTTCTTCATCGTTGCTTTCTCCAGAGTATCATCGCGGCAGGCATGAGCGCCCGCCCTCCAATCAAAAGATCCCAGCGACAGAGGCTACTGAGCAGCGGTGGCCGTCGGCGCACTGGCCGCTCTCCCGCCGAGTTCCTGGTCGATCATGTACAGAACGGCCCCGCTGTCGCCCGCAAGCTTGAGCTTGTCGCGAACGTCTCGGGCCGTTGCCTCTTCCTCCACCTGCTCGGTAACGAACCACTGGAGAAAGGCGTTGGCCGCGTGATCGCTCTCGGCGATCGAGAGGTCCACGAGCTTGTTGATGCGTGCCGTGACCTCGGCCTCGTGCGCGCAGACGTCCTCGAACACGTCCACAGGGGACTTCCACTCTGTCTGCGGCGAGCCCACGGCCGTCAAGATTACACGCCCGTCGCGCTCCTGTACGAAATCGATGAACTTCGTCACGTGGCCTGTTTCTTCTTGCGATTGCATGCGCATCCAGTGCGCCGTGCCCTTGAGTCCCTTGGACTCGAGCCAAGTGGACATGGAAAGATAGAGGTAAGAGGAGAACAACTCCACGTTAATCTGCTCGTTGAATGCGCCGAGCGTCTTGGAAGTCCACATCGCAAGTTCCTTTCAGATCGCGGGGCTTCTCATCCCGCTTCGGTGTCGGTGTCAGACTCGTTAGCAGTGTCGGCGTCCCTGTCCCGTGGCGGTTGAGCTTCTTGGCACGCGGGACAAACACCCTCGAACTGGAGACGATAACCGAGAATCTCATAGCCGCCCAGATGGGTCATGTCGGCCCTTGCCATCGGGTCGGTCAGGCCATGCACGTCGCCCACGCTTTCGCAACGGACGCACCGGACATGATGATGATCCGAGACGTCGCCATCGAAGCGGGCCTCGCTGCCCATCGAGTCCAGCCGCCTAATCCTGCCCTCGCGGGTAAGGATCTCCAGGTTCCGATAGACCGTCCCCAGGCTGATCCGAGGAAGCCGCCGCCGAGCCAGCTCATAGACATCCGAGGCCGTCGGATGGGAAACGAGCTTCCGCAGCTCCTCGAGAACGACCTGGCGCTGCCGCGTGTTGCGTCGTTGAAATCCTGCGGGCATAGTTTGCCTTTCCAATATCTAATAGCTATTATTACTAATAAATGAAAGATGTCAAGGCTGACCGAGGATTGAGGCGCTATTATTCTGAACGAGAGTAGCATCCCGGGAGTCCCCTGAACCGAAGATAGCCCTAACTGGTTGTCATACCAATGATTAGCACGGCCATCGGCCGACGTACACAACGGGCCCGGCGGGGCTCTAGCGGACCCATGAGGTGGTTATATGAGTCGAATCTCCCCCCCCAGACCGAAAGGATCTTCAACCGGGCCATCAAAGAGTCCCAATCGCGGGGGTCCTATCTTCGTCGACCGCGTACCGGACTTTCCCTGCTTTGGTGTTCTCGGCCTCGATGGCAAACTCGTCCCCGGCCAAGAAACCGGCATGCCGTCAGAGAAGCTTCTTGAACTCTATCGGGGGATGGTCCTGGCACGCATGGCCGACGAGCGAATGCTGAAGTTGCAACGCCAGGGACGCATCGGGACGTTCCCCTTGTGCTCCGGTCACGAGGCCGCCTCGTGCGGTCCGGCATTGGCAATGAGGGACTCCGACTGGTTCGTGGGGGCCTTTCGCGAGATGGGCGGTCGACTGATGCGTGGGGCGTCGATCGAAAACATGCTGCTCTATTTCGGCGGCTACGAAGAAGGCAACGTCTTTCCGGGCGATGAGCGGACGACGCCGTTGGCGGTGATCATCGCCAGCCAGACCTTGCACGCCGTGGGCATCGCCTACGCCATGCAGCAGCGAGGCGAGACCGATACGGCGGTCCTCTGCTTCTTTGGCGACGGGGCAACCTCTGAGGGCGATTTCCACGAGGCGATGAACTTCGCCTCGGTCTGGCAGGTGCCCGTTGTATTCGTGTGCCTGAATAATCAGTGGGCGATCTCCGTGCCCCGCGAGAAACAGATGCGTTCGAGGACCATCGCGCAGAAGGCGCTGGCCTACGAGATGCCTGGCATCCAGGTGGATGGCAACGACGTTCTGGCGATGCACCAGGCCACGGCGGCGGCGTTGAAGCGAGCGCGATCCGGCGGAGGCCCTTCGCTGATCGAGGCCGTGACCTATCGCATGACGATGCATACGACCGCCGACGATCCGACGCGTTACCGATCGGACGATGAGGTCGCCGAGTGGGCGAAGCGCGATCCGATCCAACGGCTGCGAACGTATCTCACGTCAGAGGGGACGTGGGACGACGCGCAGCAGGAGAAACTGGAAGGTGCGTTCGCCCAGGAGATCGACGAGGCCGTGAAGGTCTACGAGAGCAAGGCGGACTTCAAGCCCGACGCCGGGTTCGACCACGTATTCGCCACGCCGACGCCCGGCATCGAGGCCCAGCGGGCGGAGTTCCTCAGCGAGATCGAGAAGGAGACGACCGATGGTCAAGCGTAACATGGTGCAGGCCATCAACCTGGCACTCGATCAGGAGATGGCGCGGGATGATACGGTCGTGGCGCTCGGCCAGGACATCGGCCTCAACGGTGGGGTCTTCCGCGTGACCGAGGGTTTGTTCGAGAAGTACGGCGAGAAGCGCGTCATCGACACGCCGCTGGCCGAATCGGGCATCGTGGGCACGTCCGTCGGCATGGCCATGGGCGGGCTGCGGCCCGTGGCGGAGATGCAGTTCTCCGGCTTCTCCTATCTGGCCCTGGGACAGCTCGAAGGTCAGGCCGCACGGTTTCGCTCTCGCACACAAGGGAAGATCACGGTTCCGCTGGTCGTGCGCATGCCCTACGGTGGTGGTGTTCGGGCGATGGAGCATCACTCGGAGAGTCACGAAGCCACGTTCGCACATATACCGGGAATCAAGGTGGTCATGCCTTCGGGGCCGCGTAACGCACGAGGTCTTCTGGCCGCGGCGATTCGCGATCCCGACCCGGTCGTCTTCATGGAGCCCAAGCGATCCTATCGCGCGTTTCGCGAAGAGGTCGGGGACGCCGAAGAAATCATGGAACTCGGCAAGGCCCAGGTCGTGCAGGAGGGGACCGATCTGACGGTAGTTTCCTGGGGCGCGATGATGCGGCCGACCTTGCAGGCCGTGGCCGATGTGCGGGAGCAGCGCGGCGTGAGCATCGAGCTCATCGACTTGCTGACGATTTCGCCGATGGACACAGACACGATCGTCGAGTCGGTCGAGAAGACCGGGCGTTGTGTTGTCATCCAGGAAGCGCCGCGTTCGTTCAGCCCGGCCTCGGAAATCATCGCAACGATCAACGATCGGGCACTGATGTCTCTGGAGGCACCGGTGCGCCGCGTCACGAGTTATGACGTGACCGTGCCTTACTTCGGGCGCGAGAACGCTTATCTGCCGACGGCCGGCAGGATCCGACGAGGTATTGAAGAGACGCTCGAGTTCTAGCGTGGTCGCGGTCGCACGGATTGCGATCCGTGGGCTTGGGGCCGATGATAGATGACGATCTGGCCGTTCGAGTATCGATAGGAGCAGGCCGTGCACGAATTCAAATTGCCTGATCTGGGAGAAGGCATTCACGAAGGCGAGATCCTCAAGTGGCACGTCGAGTCCGGCGGCACGATTCAAGAGGACGAGCCGCTCGTGGATATCGAGACGGACAAGGCCGCGCTGACGATTCCGTCGCCGCGCAGCGGGCAAGTTGTCTCTACTTCTGGCGCGGTCGGCGAGACGGTCTATGTGGGGAACGTCATCGTCGTGATCGACGACGGGACCGGTCCTGCAGCCCAGTCATCCGCGGAATCCGAGGCGGATCAGGCGGTAGCCGCCGCTTCATCTACCCAGCCCACGTCATCATCGGTTGGCATCGCCGCAGCCGTGGCCGGCGCCAACGGCGACGGTCCGCCTGCCGCTTCGTGGGGCCGTGTCGTGGCGGCACCGGCGACGCGCAAGCTGGCTCGTGACTTGAGCGTCGACATCGCAGGCGTCCCGCCGACTGGGCCGGCCGGCCGCGTGACGCCTGAAGACGTGCGACGGTTTGCGGAAGACGGCATCGTTGATGCAACTGGAACCGAGGAGGAGTCGGAGTCGCTTTCGGCCGTCGGGGGATCGGCGAGTCCGATCCCGTTCCTCGACGTCGAGCCGCTGCCGGACTTCTCGCAATGGGGCCCCATCGAAACCGAGGCGGTTCGGTCGTTGCGACGTAAGGTGGCGCGGAAGATGGTCACGTCGATGACGCTCGTACCGCATGTCGCCCATATGGACGAAGCGGATGTGACGCAACTTGAGGCGTTCCGACGGAGCGAGCGGGAACGTCGGGCGGGCGAACCGGGCGGGCGACTGACGCTGCTGGCGTTCGTCATCAAGGCGGTCACGATCGGGCTTAAGGAATGGCCCGCGTTCAATGCCAGTCTCGATTTCGTCAACGAGCAGATCGTCTATAAGAAATACTACAACGTCGGCATTGCAGTCGATACGGACCGTGGCCTCGTGGTGCCGGTCGTCCGCGATACGGACGGCAAGAGCATTCTGCAGATCTCCGCGGACATCGAGCAGACAGCCGAGAAGGCCAGGGCCGGAACGCTTGAGGCGGCCGATTTCCGCGGCGGTACCATCACCGTCACGAACGTCGGTGCCCTCGGCGGGACGGGCATGGTGCCGACCATCAACTACCCAGAGGCGGCCATCATCGGCATGGCCCGCGTGCAGGAGCGTCCCGTCGTCGTGGACGGCGAGATCGTCATTCGTAAGATGCTGCCGTTGACGTTGGCGTTCGATCATCGCATCGCCGACGGCGCCGCTGCGGCGCGATGGGTCAGCGGTGTTGTTCGGCGACTGTCGGACCCCGCCGCGATGCTGATCGAGGCGTAGTCATCACAAAGCCGCCGATGGTATCGGCGCGTCCCCAAGAAGCCGCCGATGGTATCGATGGTCTGGGGTTGAACCGCCGATGCCATCGGCGGCTTTAGAGAGGGAA
>CAYYPB010000049.1:0-10985 GCA_964473405.1 uncultured Planctomycetaceae bacterium | reverse complement strand
AGTGGCAGCGCTCCGGCCTGCGGGGTCTCGCGAGCAGAGCGCGCGCCGCTCCCCGCCGCGCGCCCGCGCCCCGGCGCGCGGCGAAACCCCGCGGCTCGACCCGGGGTGGCGACGCGGCGCTGCCATGCTGGGGCGAGTCTTGACCTGTCGTGCGCTCCCGGGCATCATGGGCTAGGTTTCTGCGAGAGAGGGATGAGTTCCAGCGAGTGAGCATTGAGACTTGGGTGGGTTATTCATGATCGTAGTCAACACTGAGACGATACACGGTTTCGCCATTCGCGAAGTCAAAGGCCTGGTGCAGGGAAACACGATTCGCGCCAAGCATATCGGTCGGGATATGATGGCCGGCCTGAAGAACCTGGTCGGTGGAGAACTCCGGGGCTATACGGAGTTGATGACCGAGGCCCGTCGCGAGGCGATGGAACGAATGATCGCCCAGGCCCAGCAGTTGGGTGCCAATGCGATTGTCAACGCTCGGTTTACGACGAGCGCCGTGACACAGGGTGCGGCCGAGTTGTACGCCTACGGCACGGCAGTCGTGGTCGAGCAATAGGGCGTTAGTTCTCGCATCGCGACCGCGATCTGAGCGGAGGCAGAGTGCCATGACAATCTGGGACATTCCCTTCCAGCTATTCCCGATGCTCGCGTTGCTGGTTCTGGGGTTCTCCGTCGGCGGGTTCCGGGAACGCAGGCACTTCAGGAACCTCGCGATCCGTGAGGCGGCGGCGCGCGATGTCCTCGTGACCAATCTCAAGCGCGTCGCGAATCCCGAAACGGTTCGGCAGTCCAGCCTAGTCGGCGGTCAGGTCGTGATCGGAACCGACTACTTCAAGACGATCGCCACGGGGATTCGCAATCTGCTCGGCGGAGAAATGAAGGCGGCGCAGTCCCTGATGACGCGAGCACGGCGAGAGGCCGTGCTTCGGATGATCGATGAGGCGCGTCGCTTGGGCTCCACCGAGATCTGCAACGTGCGATTCGCTTTTTGCAACATCTCGATGATGTCCGGCAATAAGGGGGCGATGTCGGTCGAGGTCTATGCCTACGGCACGGCCGTTCTTCGCGGCTAGACCGTCTCCCGATCTGTTGCCTCACCGTTCCCCCCGCCGAGCATGCGTTGGATTCGCCCGTCATGCCGATGCCCCAAGACGATCCGTCCATCGAACACGAACCGCAACTGAACGGTCGCCCCGCCCAGGCCGACCCTTCCGAAGACGCCGTTACGCGCAGTCGCCTGATTCATCGGAAGAGCGGATCGGCCGTCGAGGAGGAAGCGGCGAGGCACTCGGTCTATGACGAGCCGGACATCTTCCCTGGCCGTCCGGCGGAGGTCATCGAGCAGGATTGGAGCTGCAGCGCATGCGGCTACAACCTCCGGGGCCTGCCTACGGGGCATCGCTGTCCCGAGTGCGGTCATATCGAGCTGTACCGTCCACCGCCGCCCGGCGAGGCGAGCTTCGGGTCGTGGTTCGCCCAGCGCAAAGACGCTGCGACCGGCGGTCGAACGTGGGCCATGATCGCCTTGGCGATCGTCTTCGGCGGTCCCTGGGCTGTTCTCGGGGCGATGTGGAATTCCATTCCGACGCTCTGGGGGCCGGTCGTGATGGGCCCGGCAACCGAGGAAGTGATGAAGATCGCGGCGATCGCTCTGGTGATCGAGAAGCGTCCCTACCTCTTCGGCGGCGCGTGGCAGATTCGTCTAGCGGCGATCGGCGGGGCACTGGGCTTTGCGGTGGTCGAGAACATCCTCTATCTGACGGTCTACATCCCTTCGCCGACGCTGGGGCTCACCCTCTGGCGGTGGACGATCTGTGTGGCGCTGCATCTCGGCTGTACGTCGATCGCCGTGCTGGGGCTCGTCAAGGTCTGGGAGGACGTTGCCCGGGAGGGTCGGGCCCCGCGGATGAGTCGGGCGATGGGGCCGCTGGTCTCGGCGATCATCCTTCATGGCACCTACAACGGTCTCGTCATGCTGGCCGATTGGGTGGGCTACGGATTCTAGGGGCGGATACGGGGACGGAAAACCGATCTCGATTCAGCGTCGGCCTCGCTTTCACCATCGGAGAACCTCCCAAGATCGGGAGAATTCTCGTTCTCGGTTCTCACAGAAAAGAGAATGAGCGACGGGCTTGCAAGCCTAGTCACGAGTGTTCGGGCCGGAGAGAGGAATGGAACGTGACTAAACGTTGAGAGCAAACCCGGCGCTCATCTGGGTGACGTTTAGTGGCAATCAGTGTGCCAGCGGATGGCTGCATCGGTGCCGACCGGTCCAATCGTGTGTGCCTCGGGCCGTTGCATGCATGGGGGGGGCCATCGGTCGAACCGGGCGGGGAGTCGTGGGCCCATTTCCGACGCCGATTACCAGGCGTGTCTGGCTAGGGAACGCCCGGACCAGATGTTGGTCGACTGGAACATGCCCAATATGGACGGCATCACCTTGATTAGGAAGGTACGCGAAACCGACAAGGATCTCCCGATCATCATGGTGACGACCGAGGCGGAGAAAACGCGCGTGATCGAGGCAGTTGAGGCGGGCGTCAACAACTACATCGTCAAGCCCTTCACGGCGGACACACGCTCCGAGAAGATCAACCAGACCATGTCGAAGATGGCGGCCAGCGCATCCTGATCGTCTGTCGCGATTCGGCACGATTGAGAATGAAAAAACCGGGCCGTGCGGATTCCCAGTGATCGCTCACATGGGGTCTGCACGGCCCGGTTCGCTTTCGTGTCTGCAAGGCCGGCGACATGGATACAGGAGGAGGCCCTAGAACGGGGCGGACGGCCTAGTCGTCGCCCTCGTCGTCCTCGTCGTCCTCGTCGTCCTCGTCATCATCATCATCACCACCATCGTCCTCGTCCTCGTCCTCATCATCATCCTCGTCCTCGTCCTCGTCGTCATCATCGTCCTCGTCCCGCAGATCCCGGGCTTCGGCTTGGGCGAATCTGGCGGACTGCGTGTTGGGGTACTTCTTGATGATGCGATCGTAGTACTTGACGGCGTCCTTGGCGTCGCCGTTTTCGGCGAGCGTCCTGGCGACCAGGAGCCAGCGCTCTGCCTGGCGCTCGGCCTTGGCCATTCGGATCTTGTCCATGATTCTGCTGTTGCCGCGCATCTGCTTGATCTTCTTCTTGGACTTCTTGCTCTCCCTGGAGCCTGGATAGCTGCGGGCGACATCCTTGAAGGCGTCCAGCGCCTCCTCATACTTCTTCTTCTTGTAGAGCTTGCCGGCGGCTTTGTAGGCAGCCTTGGCGGACCTCGCGGCGAGGAAGCCCTTGCCCTTGGGTGGCTTTTCTTTCAGCAACTCCTTGAGCGGCTTGTCCACGCCCCCCGGGTGCCCCTTCCAGGCGATCTTGCCGTCCGGGTCAATCAAGAATGCGGAAGGGTAGCCCTTGACGCCATACTCAGTAGTCGTGGACTTCGCGTCGGCCCCGACGATGTACTTGATGCCTTCCTTCTTGATGTACTTCTCAACCTTGTTCTCTCCTTCGTAGGAGATCGCCAGGAGGATGACACCCTTGTTCTTGTACTTTCTTTGCACCTCGACCAGGTGCGGAATGCTCGAGCGGCAAGGGCCTCACCATGTAGCCCAGAACTCGACAAGGACGATCTGTCCCTTCAAGTCCTTGGTCTTGATGGTCTTCATGCCCTTGGGCAAGTTGTACCATGTTCCTGGATCGATCTCCGGCGCCTCGTCTCCGACCTCGACTGCCATTGCCGAGCCCGCGATGGCGAGCGTCAGCGCACTGCACAGCAAGGCCACTCGTGACTTTCTCATGGGTCTCTCGTCTCCTTACACAGGGTCTTCGGAAAGCAGATCCGGCACTTGGGGCTGCTATGCATCAGCAACGCCGTGGCGGCGGGGGCCTCACGCGCCGTTTTCGTCAGGCCGTCAACGTACGGCCACCAATCCCGATCGTGCATACTCCCCCAGCATCTCCAGAGTATCGCCCCAGTATAGCCTCAAGACGCGGTTTGTGCAACCGAGGTATCAGCCAGCACAGCGAGGGAGGGGGCCATCGCGTTCTCGTTTTCATGGGTGGCGGACCTCTCCTGAACCCCCGACAGAGCTGGGCGCTTGAACTGAACTTTCCCACGATTCGCGGACAGGCCACGCGCCAGCTGACCCACTCGCTTGCGCTCGGGGCCCGGATCAGGTGTCTGGAGGGGGCGATACGACGCGCCACATGGCTGGTTCTCAAGCCGCCGAAGCTGTCATGGACCCTGGGCGTACCGGCCGTCGCCTGCCGTGCATTATGAACCGTCCGTCGGCATCTCGCCTGGAATCTTAAGGGCCGAAATCGGATGGCGACCTTGATCGACACCTGGGCGTGCGGTATAATGGCGCGCAGGAAGGAGGTCTCCACGTGAAGCGACTCCCCCTGACATCTCTGCTCTTGTTGCTTTGCACTGCGGTCGAAGTCCAGGCCGGACCTGCCGACCTGGACGACCTGATGCGCGGTGGGGAGATCGTGGTCGATCAACAGCCGACACGTTTCGGTGGGCCGGGCTCGGACACGCTGTTTCGCAATGTCTTCGGGGAGGTCGTTTGGCAGCAGATTGCTGAGAACATCCTGCTCGACGCTCCGGCGACGATCGGCCACCTGACGTGGTGGGGGTTCTACGGTGGCTCAGGTACGCCGGCCACGCCCCCGCCCGACACCGAGACGATGCGACTACGCTTCTACGGGGCTCGGCCCGGTGACGGCCTGCCCGACGACGGCAACATTCTCTACGAGGAGAGCTTCCTCGACCCGTCGCGCACGGCGACCGGCGAGATCGTCCTCGTCGGTGGCAGCCCCGATGAGTACGTCTACAGCGTCGATTTGGCCTCGCCTGTTTCGCTGGGGGCTGGCACGCTCTATTGGCTGGAGATCGAGCAGATTGGCGACATCGACACGACCTTCCGCTGGGAGGCGGGCATCAGCCCCCTCGCGGGCCATGCGTTCGCCCACACATACCTGCCGGCTTGGGAGCTCTCGCCGTCCACTAGCCTCGCATTCCAGTTGGTTGCCGTACCGGAGTCATCGACGCTGCTTCTGCTTCTGCTGCTGGTGGCTGCGGTTGGCCTTGCTAGAAGAAGACGAAAGGAGGTGTTGGGGATTCGCTGAGAATGCACGATCGTCGACAGGCGTCTGAGACGCCTGCTTCAGAGCAACTGGGTCATTGTTCAGCGTGACCTTTTCCGCGAACCAGGAGATCGCCCGATGTCTAATCGCCGTGTGATCGAAGTCGGCACCGTCCGCCGCCCATTCTCCATTCTCGCTCTTGCCATCTTCACTATTCTCGTATTCGACCGTGCCGCTGTTTCAGACGAGTGCCCGCCAGCTCCCGTTGAGTTGGTCGAGGCCACCGTCTCGGCCGAGGGCGAGGCCGCCGTCGTTGGCATGGACCTCTGCGGCCGATTCGTCGTGGGCTGGCAGCAGGCCCAGGTCAATCCGAACAACCTCGTGGATGTGCTGGTTCGCCAATACGACCACACCGGCACGCCCCTGACAGTGGCCCAGTTCGTCTCCGCCAACGACCCCTCTCCGAGCGGCCCGGTTCTCCACACGCGGCCGACGATCGCCGTAGCGCTCGACGGGCGCGTGCGGATCGGCTGGCTCGCCGAGTGCGACGACTGTCACCCCACGGTCGGGCCGCTCGTGGTGGTTGACACGTTTCCCCTCGGCGCTCCTCCCCTCGGCTTGGGCGTACCGGCCGGCCCACCCTGGCCTGCCACACACTATGAACCGTCCGTCGGCATCTCCGACAACAGCGGCGGTGCCGTCGCCTGGGCCGGCACCGACACGGGGCCGGAGGGTCTTGTCTTCGGGCCCAATGCGACGAGTCCGGCGCAGATCCGCTCCTGCAGCCCCCATTGCTACGCCGACAAGTGGCTCCCCGCCGTCAGCGTCTGCGAGTCTACGGGGATCATGGACGGCTATCTGGCGATCTGCTGGGCGGAGGCGGAGAGCAGCGAGCAGTTGCCGTTCTTCAACATCGCTCTTCAAGTCTACAGCCGTTTCGGCGTACTCCTGGCGGAGCGCGCCGGGCCGGACATCAATGACCCCGCGATGTGGGTGAACGACCCGTCGCTGGAGGATCCCGACCCGCTGATCGACACCGAGCAAGGCTCGCCCGCCGTGGCCTTCAACGACCAAATCATCGTTGTGGTCTGGATCGGTCCCCGCCTCGACGGCTGCGGCGGCACATATCATATCTACGCGCGTCGCTTCAAGTTAGAAGTCGTGCCGGGCGAAGGCTTGGTCCTCCGCGACCCCGACCCTCAACTCGGCGAGGGCCGCGCCGGCGTTTTCACGGTCGACACCGATCCGAATCCGTTGCTTCTCATTGACCCAGACACCGCACGACCCACGGTGGCGCTCAGCCCGTCGACAGAGACGCCCGAGCGTTTCGTCGTCGTGTGGAATGCCACGCTCATAGGGCCGGGGCCTGCCCACACTCAAATCCGGGCCCAGTACTTCGAGCAGGGCGGTCATGCCCGCGGCCGCGAGTTCACCGTCAACCAGGAGGCCCAGCCCGGCTACGACGCGATCCTCTCCAAGAGTGGGGCTCACGCGGCAGACTACGGCCCGGATAATCAAGTCGTTGTCGCTTGGACACGAGACGACGGTGTGGCCTCGCCATCCGTCCGTTTCACGCTCCTGCCGACGGGACACGTTTACTCGACGGTCACGCCGTGCGACTTCTGCGAGCAGTCGCCGGAACTCTGCCTGCCCTGTCTGAGAGGCGACATCGATGACGACTGCCTCGTCGACGGTCTGGACATCCAACCGTTTGTAGATCTCATTCTGAACGAGGCGGCGTGCGCGGACTCGGCGCTCTTCTGTCGGGCGGACATGAACGTGGATCACGCGGTCGACATCATGGACATCCCGTGCTTCGTTGAGAAGCTGCTAACCGGCGAGCCCGATTGCTACGGAAACCTTGCGGCCGGGGCGCCGAGTCCTCCTTCGGGCGGATCGCCCAGTGGCAGTGCGCCCGTCGCGGCTGCAGAGGCCATTTCCGCGCCGACATCGGCGCCGACGCCCGACTTCGGACTCACCCCTGCCGAGCTCGATGCCTGGATGGCGTTCTTCGACTGGTGTGACGAACAGAACTGGGCCACCGAAACGAGCGAGGAGCAGATGCTGCGAGAGATGGCCGACAAGCTCCGCCAACTCGGCATCGAAGTCGAGGGCATGGAGCAGTACGAGAGCCCAGCAGAGTAAACCGACATCGCGCCGCCCGCTTCGCTCCGAGGCCCTGCATCGCCAGGCGCACTCGGCCATCGCAACAGGTGACGGGCAGTTGTTCCCCCAGTCGCGGCCGGTGAACTCGGCCGCGGCGAGGGTGAAAGAGGGTCTAGGCGATGCCTTGGAGTTCGGGCGATGCCTCGTGAGCGAGGGCCTGGATGGTGGACACGGCGGCCTCGATCTTCTCGAGCGCGTCGCCCAGCTCGACCTGGCCCGTCTCCGCCTGGAGGATCTCGGCGGCAAGGTTCATCTGCCGATCCCGAAATGCCTCGTCGATCCGATTGAGCAGCTTCTTGCGCTGGCTCAGGTGTTCAATGAGCGATGCGTTGAGAACCTGTAATTCGCCGGCGGGCGAATGCGGGTCTGCGTTCCGGCTCGGGGGGCTTACGGGCTCGGGTGAGGGGGCGGTCGCTTGAGATGCTTCGGCGATCGATGGGGTCTCCACGGGCATGTCGGCCGGCACATCAGAGGCGACGCTGGAAGTGCCGGGGGCGACGGCTTGTGAGGCAGCCTGCAATACTTCGATGCGTTGGTCCACACGCGCCAGGATTTGCTCGGCGGCGGCCCGCTCCGTTCCCATCCGTTCGGTGAGTTCGGTGAGAACACGACCGAGAGACTCGGCCTGGACGCAGAGCTCCTGGAGTGCAGGCGCATCGGGCGAACCGCCGATACCATCGGCGGCTTTCTGGGTGTCGTGGTCGGCCTCGTCGGAGGGGTCCGCGACGGCGTCGACGGATGCCACGTTCTCGGGCTTGGCTGCGGGCATGGAGGCGAAGACCTCTTCTGCAGCCTCTTGGTGGACCGCGTCGCCTTCCGCAGCCTCCGCAGTCGGTTGAACCGTCTCTTCGGCCTCCACGGCGGCGGCCTGTTCGGCTTCGACGAGGATCGCGTCAATTGATTCGTCGTTCATGGTCCGGTCCCCTTCTGGGCTTGGCTCGTCTGAGTCCGCGTGCTGCCCGGCCGTCGGCCGGCGAGCGCTGCCGGCGATCTCCTCGTTCATCGGTTCGGCGGCGGCTCCGCTGGGCTTTCGCGTCATCTTGCGATAGACACGGGCGTGCAGGCGTAGGCTCTCGATCAGATCGGACTCCGCTTCTGACGGTGCGTGCGGCTGCTTGCGCCGAGGGGCGCGAAGCCCCAGGGCTGCGATCAGGCTTCGGCAGTATTCCCGAACGCTGGGGCCGTTGAGTCGCGTGACCTGTTCGGCATGCCGTTGCTCGAGGTCGCCCAGCCTACGCTTGAGACGTTGCACGCCCACGAGTAGACACAGTGCCACCACGCTGGACACCACGCCGATTCCGACGGCGATGAGCCCCGTGACCAAGGCATCGGTGTCAGAGCGTTCGCCCATTCGGGCGATGTCCAACCATGCTTCGAGCTGGCCGACCATATCGGAATCATCGACGTTTTCGGGCGGCAACGTCGGTTAGGAAGGGCGAGAATTGTGCGGGTCGAGTCGGGCTGCCGGCGTGGGGGCTTACGCCTCCGAACCCCCCTGGGCGCAGTGCCAGCAATCCGTGAATTGTCCCTCGATGGACTCTCCGCAGATCGGGCAGTCCCAGGGCGGGGATTTCGAGAACGCTCGTCCGCATTCGGGGCAGGCGGGCCCCGGCGAACCCTGCAGGTCGTAGCCGCATTGCACGCAGGCGTCGGGGTTTGCTCGCCGGTTGTGATGCGCCTCGATCAAGGCGGCTGCTCTGGCACCGTCCTCTTTTCGGACCCAGACGGACGGTGCCGTGCCGGGCGTAAACGGCAATTCACCGCGAGCGCCCAGGAGTTGCTCACCGTGAACGACGGCCTCAATGCCGTGCTGCCCGAGCAAACCGCGGACGAGGCTCGTCTCGAGTTCGGTCTCTCCGGAATAGACTTTGATCATGGTAGGCACTCCATAAGTGCGCCCAAGTCGTTACGTCGTCGACCTAGAACTCCGACTCGCCGCGTTGGCCGGAGCCATCGTCATCGGCCTTCTCGATGCCTTCGAGGACGAGCCTTGCGGGGATTGTCTTCGCCTCACAGAACGCCGACAGGATGTCGACAATCTCGGAGTAGGGAACGGCATAACCGGTAAGTTTTCCATCCTCATGTGCGGGCGCGCCGCCGAGGAGCTCGATCAACTCGGCGACAGCCATCGGAGCTTCGAGTCTAGGCGAGATGGCACCCGTACGCTTGTTGTGGAAGATGAAGTTGAGAATCTCGGCCCCCGGTGGGGCGCTGAGCTGGGTCAGTAACCGGCGTTCGTCTTTGCGACCGCCTGGGAACATGGCCGGGCCCTTGCATCGCATGTTCTTGCCGAACAACGCGATGCGCGGCGCGGCACTCCGCTGAATGTAGATCAGGTACGGTCCCGACGTCTCCACGACGTCCAGGATCAGGTTGTCCTCGTCCAGAATGGTTGACGAGATCGCCGGATGAGGCTTTCGACTGAGGGCCCTGTATGCCGCGATTCTGACGGGCGTCTTCTCGTCATCCAGGAGCTTGCGCAGACACTCGCCGGCGGCGTACATTCTGGATGCGGCGAAGGCCCAGCCCAACTCGTCGATGGCCCGCATTTGGAACTCGCTGCCGGCGTCGGTGGCGTGGCGGGCGATGATGTCGAGCCCATCGCGATCACCGAGCCGCAGGGCCGTTCGGCCCATGTGATAGGCGATCCTGGGTGAGGCGTGTTCGAAGAACCGACGGACCTTGGGCAAGGCGATCTTGCCAATGGCCTCGAGGGCCAGACCGATCGAATCGCAGTTCGCCTCGGGATCCTGAAGCTCCTCGATGAGCGAGGCGGTGCGCTTTCGGATGGCGGTCGGGTTGCCCAGCAGGCTCGTGTGCAAGACGCGTTCGAGGAACAGCCGCTTGCGCCCGTTCATCTTCGGCGGGATCTTGAGGTGGATGATGGCGGAACTCTCGCCCACCGCGACGGCCTCTTGGCCTCCGGCGTAGCGGCCGTTGATCGTTCGCTCGATGCGTTTGGCGACGCTGTGCCGCGGATCGTTCAGCACCAAGCGGATCTTCCGCGATTCCGTCACTTGGCCGCCGCCCAGGACCACGCCGCGTCGGAGGTCGATCTTGTCCGTCGGCTCGCCCTTTTGGTTGAACGGGCTGACGAAGACGGGGCCGGAGGCGGTGGCGAGCGGCTTGCTGCCCAGCACGCCGCTGGGGGTCTCGGCGTAGAGTCGCAGATCACCCAGTACGAGTCGGCCCCCGGTGATCGAACTCGCCTCGCTGCCCAAGGCCCGGACGAGGACGTCGAACCGATCTCCCTTCACCGCGCCCGCCGGGATGTATCCGGTGATTTCCACGAGGACCGTGTCTCGGCTCTTGAGAACATCCAAAGCGGGTATGCCGGGCAGGCCCACATCCTGCTTGCGGCGGATCTCCTTGATCATGTGGGTTCGCACCACCTCCGGCGCATCGCTGCCGCCCGTATCGACGAGGTCGACCACGAGCCCGAAGCCGCGAACCTGATTGAACCGCATCCCTTGCAGGGTGATGAGCGGAGCGATCGTGTCTCGCACGGACGGGTCGCGGGAGGCGCTCATCGGTGAGGCGACGGGCTGTTCGCCCTTGTCCTTGTTGCGGTTGACCCAGCGATTCCATTCGGCCTCGGTCATGCAGCCAGCCGCAGTGAGCCAGGCGACGAAAACGAGAGTGGCAAGGACATCCAGTCGGCGGCGGGAATTCATGGGAGGTCTCCGAAGTTCATACGCTGATATCGACCGTCCGTGCGGCGGAACGGAGATGCCTTATCAGAGCCGCGA
>CAYYPB010000048.1:0-11006 GCA_964473405.1 uncultured Planctomycetaceae bacterium | reverse complement strand
TTGCGGGTTCGCCAGGCCACCCCAAACCGAACCGCGACCGTGAGGGAGTGGCCGAGCCGGGCGGCCGTCGGCCGCTTCCTGACGGGCGCGGTTCGGATAGCCCGCGGGAACCGCGTAACCCGCAACATTACGCGTGACGCTGCACTAGCACAACAGCGCTACGTCGCCATTGGAGGGAGAGCCGCGGGTTTTCCCGGCGCGCCGGGACGCGGCCGTACGGCGCAGAGTAGCGTTCAGTTGCATGCTCCCCCCCCAACCCTCGGCTGCTCCGGGGGAGATCGCCCCGAGTCCGTCGGCTACGCCGACCCGCGGCAGAGCCGGGGGCTTCGGGGCAATCCGTCCCCCCGCTGCTGTTCGTCGTCCTCGACGTCAGTACCAGCCAATCACATCCGGAACGCCTTCCTTGCGAGCCTTGCGTTGGACGAGGACGCCGGTGGCGTCGTGGTAGCTTAGCAATAGGGCCCCGACTGAGGCGTAACGCACGAACAGCCTATCGAAGAGCTCTTCCTCTCCCGGCCAGGGGTAGCCGAAGTACACGTTGAACTCCTCGGGGCCGAGGTCGAGATCCTCGTAGGCGTTGCCTTGGCTCGTCTGCCACCACGTATGTTCGGCCGACTCGATCAGATCCTCGTCGCCTGCGTTGAGGAACGAACCCACGGCGAAGCGCGTGTCACACCCGAAGTGGTCGGCGAGTTCTTCGGCGGCGAGGACGAGATCAGATTGGATCTCAATGCCGCACGCGTCGAAGCCGTGCATCGACGCCAACATGGCCACGACGCCGAACCCGCTACCCCACTCGCAGAACAGCGGCCCTTCGGCGAGACCTTCCTTGGCGATCCGTTCGATGGCCCTATTGACGAGCGCGAAGTCACTCGCCACGAACCCTCGGGCCTGGCCTCGCATCTGCTCGAGATGCGCACGGATGCGAACGGCGGCCTCGTCGATGAGCCGGGTGATATTGGATGGGGCCTTGTCGGTGAGGTCTGTGTTTGGCATGGTGTCCATGTGTGCCTATCCACCGCTCAGCTTGGCGGGATACCCGAGGTCTAGGAGAATCGACAAGGCCCGATCACGATGATCGCCTTGGACTTCGATCTTACCCTTGTTGATCGTGCCGCCTGCGGCGCAGGCGGATTTCAATTGCGACAAGATGGCGTCCAGATTCGACGCGACGGGGTCGAGCCCGGTGATGACGGTGACAGTCTTGCCCTTGCGGCGTTTCTCGCGAGCCACGCGGGCAGGCTGGTCTTTGAGGAGCACGACCGAGCCAGACTTGTTGCGCGGACAGCCGCACTGAGCCAGCGGTTGGTCGCAGATCCCGCACGTGACGGGTCGTTCCAGCGATGTTCCATCAAACAGACCTGACATCGAGATGATCTTACACGCTCGGCGAAGTTTGTTCGATCCGCCGTGTTGCTCGGTGCTCGCCGGCTATCGCTTGGCAGCGGCTCGGCGGCGGGCTCGGCGACCTCGGCGGGGCCGGCTGCCGGCGGGGTTCTTTGAGGCGGAACGTTGTCTGTGTCTGATGGGGGCGTCGCTCTTGCGGGACGGTGAACTCGTTGTCCTGTCGGCAGGCACCGCCGTTACGCTCGGGGCGACGTAGCCCGGGATATCCTCGGCGGGTTGCAGCGGCGTGCGAATCAGACGCTCGATCGCGCGAAGGTTCTCGTGGTCTTCGCTGCTGACGAAGGATAGCGCCGTCCCGGTCGCGCCGGCACGACCGGTCCGGCCGATGCGATGAACGTAGGTCTCGGGCTCATGGGTCAGATCGAAGTTGATGACATGCGAGATGCCATCGACGTCCAGCCCTCGGGCGGCGATGTCGGTGGCGACCAAGACGCCTGTCTTGCCCGAGCGAAAGTGGGCGAGTGCCCGAGTTCGTGCGCCTTGGGTCTTGTTGCCGTGAATCGCGGCAGCGGAGACTCCGTCGCGCGTTAGATGGCGGACGACCTTGTCTGCGCCGTACTTGGTGCGTGTGAAGACGAGGGCTCGCGAGTAGGGCGTATGATCGAGGATGCTGCAGAGCAGGGCCGGCTTCTCTTTTTTCTCGACGCGATAGGCCCAGTGTTCGACGGTCTCCGCGGCGCAGGAGACACGAGCGACCTCGACCGAGACCGGGTTCGTCAGGATATCCCCGGCGAGTCGGCGGATAGGGGCTGGGATCGTGGCGGACAGCAACAGCGACTGACGTTTCTTTGGCACTTTCGCGAGGATTCGTCGGATATCCGGCAGGAAGCCCATGTCCAACATGCGGTCGGCCTCGTCGAGCACGAGAATCTCCACGGCTTCGAGTCGGATCGTTCCGTCAGCCATGTGGTCCAACAGGCGGCCGGGCGTGGCCACGAGGATGTCGACGCCGGCTCGAAGGATATCCGTTTGCGGTCCCTTGCCGACGCCGCCGTAGACGACCGTGTGCTTGAGTCCGCTGAATCGACCGTAGGTCGTGAAGTTGTCGGAGATTTGCTGGGCCAGTTCTCGCGTCGGAGCCAGCACGAGGGAGCGGATCTTGCGTCCGTTGGGGCGGATTTCTACACGACGCCCCCGTTTGCCGCGGCGGTTGGAGCGGCCGTTTCGGTTGTGGGTTGGGACGTCTTGTACCGGTCGCTGCTCGGCATCGTTCTGCTTGTGCGGCTGACCGGCTCCTAAACGCTGAAGGATCGGCAGGGCGAACGCGGCGGTCTTGCCCGTACCGGTCTGGGCGCAGGCCAGAACGTCCTTGGCGTCGAGGATCAGTGGGATAGCTTTGGCCTGGATGGGTGTAGGGCTCTCATAGCCCGCGATACGGACCGCATCCAGAAGCGGCTTGTTGAGCCGCAGAGCTTCAAATGTCATGGGAACTGTACTTTCTGAGGTTTCTACAGGCGGGACGTGTCAAACGCGCGGTGCATCTGTCCAAGCCATCAGTGCCTGGCTGTGATTCAGTTTCTTTGTGTCAATCTAACCTACTGGCCGCATGTATCTTAGGGGCATCGCGACCGCTTGTCAAAGCCTAGTGAGCGATCACACTTGGTTCTACGGGCTTAGCCTGTCCTGTGGCACAGGCGTCTCGCCTGTGGTTCCACCGGCGGGACGCCGATGCCACAAAGACGCGGATACCCCTTCAACCCGCAAAACGAGGCGTGAAGGTACACTAGTCCATGCGCCGCCGGAGGCGGGCGTCTCTGGCTCGACCCGGACCGGCTATCGACGCTTTCGAGCCGCTTCCACAGCAATTCCCCGCACTGCACTCGGCATCGGGTTTTTCTAGGACCTCGAACGGCATCATGCGTTGTAGGAGTCTCCTTCGGTGGAGGGATCCTGTGACGGATCGCAGGTGCGACCCTCGTTCTTGCGTTCGAACGAGATCGGATTGTCCGAATCCGGGGGATGCGGTAGCGTGGCTCTGCACCGCGAGAATCTTCTGTTCCGCATCGGGGGCCTCGATGGACCTGCCCCCGAGACTAGAGGGCGACATGAACGTGTGGCCGGGAAACCCGTACCCGCTGGGCGCGACCTGGGATGGTGGGGGCGTCAACTTCGCGATCTTCTCGGAGAACGCGACCGCCCTGGATCTGTGCCTGTTTGACATGTCCAGCCTGGATCGCGAGACCGAGCGCATTCGCCTCACCGAACAGACCGACCAGGTTTGGCATGCCTATCTGCCTCAGGTGCGGCCCGGCCAACTCTATGGCTACCGCGCCCACGGGCCGTACGAGCCGGAGGCGGGCCATCGGTTCAATCCGGCCAAGCTCCTGCTGGACCCCTACGCCAAGGCGATCGCCGGCTGTGTTGGATCGAGTGACACGCTGTTGGGTTATCAAGTCGGGCAGCCCGACACGAGCCTTGCTCGGGACGAACGAGACAGTGCCGCCGATATTCCCAAGTGTGTCGTGATCGACCGGGCCTTTAGTTGGGGCGATGACAAGCCGCTCAAGACCCCGTGGCACAAGACGCTGATCTACGAGCTGCACATCAAGGGCTTCACGGCCCAGCACCCCGACGTGCCCCTCGACCTTCGGGGAACCTACCGGGGTCTGGCATCCCCTCCCGCCCTCGAGTATCTGCGATCACTGGGAATCACGGCGGTGGAGTTGATGCCGCCGCACCAATCGTTGACGGAACGCCGCCTCGTGGACCAGGGGCTCTCCAACTACTGGGGGTACAGCTCGATCGGCTACTTCGCCCCCGACGCACGATTCTCCAGCCGCGGCTTATTGGGTCAGCAGGTCGCGGAGTTCAAGAGCATGGTTCGGTCTCTCCATCGCGAGGGGATCGAGGTGATCCTCGATGTGGTCTACAATCACACGGGCGAGGGCGGACATCTGGGCCCGACGCTGAGCTTTCGGGGTCTCGACAACATTGCCTACTACCGACTGAACGAAAAAGACCGCCGACAGTATGTGGACTACACCGGCTGCGGCAACACGCTGAACGTGATGCATCCAAGGGTTCTCCAGCTCATCATGGACAGCCTGCGCTATTGGGTCTTGGACATGCACGTGGACGGGTTCCGCTTTGACCTGGCCTCGACGCTGGCTCGGGAACTTCACGATGTGGATCGGCTGGGGGCCTTCTTCGACATTATTCACCAGGATCCCGTGCTGTCACAGGTGAAGCTGATCGCCGAGCCCTGGGACCTGGGCGAAGGCGGCTACCAGGTGGGCAACTTCCCAGTCCTCTGGGCCGAATGGAACGGCAAGTACAGGGATACGGTCCGTCGCTACTGGCGAGGGGACGCCGGGCAAGTCGCCGACCTGGCCTATCGGCTCACAGGCAGCAGCGATCTATACAAGCGGACCGGCCGACGGCCCTATGCGAGCGTCAACTTTGTGACGGCCCACGACGGGTTCACCCTTCGCGATCTCGTGAGTTACAACGAGAAGCACAACGAGGCCAATCGAGAGGACAACCGTGACGGCCACGATGACAATCTGAGTTGGAACTGCGGCGTCGAAGGCGCGACCGATGACCCGGCGATCCTGGCGTTGCGAGCCAGGCAGGTTCGCAACTTTCTCACCACGATGGTCGTGTCTCATGGCGTTCCGATGCTGGCGTCAGGAGACGAGTTGGGCCACACGCAACGGGGGAACAACAACGCCTATTGCCAGGACAACGAGTTGTCGTGGAAGGACTGGGATCTCGATCAATCCGCGAAGGATCTTCTGGAGTTCACGCGATCCTTGATAGCGTTGTTCCATCGACACCCGTCCTTGCGGCGCCAGAAATTCTTCACAGGTCAGCAGGTTCATGGCTCGCGGACCAAGGACATCACCTGGATGAGGCCCGACGCCCAGCAGATGTCCGACGATGATTGGGCCAAGCCGGGAACCCTCTGTTTGGGCGTTCAACTGGCCGGCGATGCCATCCAGGAAGTCGACGAGCGTGGTAAGTGCCTTGTGGATGACACTCTGCTGATCCTCCTGAACGCCGGCCGCGAGTCGCTGGACTTCGTGATGCCCGCGGATTACCCCGAGTCGCGGTGGGAGTTGGTTCTCGATACCCGCACGGCGACCGGGAAGCGGGACCATCCGCCGGTGTGCAGCGGTACGGCGTTCGAGATGGAGGCCCATTCGCTAGCGCTGTTTCGACTCGTCCTGCCCTGAGCTCCCCGTTCATTGATTGTTTCGCCCAAGCGATCGGACGCCGCTCCGTATCCGATAGTACTTCTGCCGTTCGTCGCGGATGAATTGAGGGTTCATCCACGCGCTGGAGAGACCGATCCAGAGGAGCGGACTGGTATGACAGCGCTACGTCGCCATCGGGAGAAGAGCCGCTGGCTTTCCCGGCGCGCCGGGACGCGGACGTAAGGCACAGAACGGCGTTCACTCGCCTGGAAACACCGAGTGGGCTGAAGCCCGAAGCTCAGCAGCAGAGAGGTATCGCTATCGTCCAAAGCGAGGCCGAGCCAAGCGATATGGGACGTGCAGATGAGGCTCCTTGGAATAGGCGATGTGCCCAGCCGCGGACTGGAGAGCAGATTCGGCCATCGCCCCTGGGGTGCGCTCGTGCTGCTGGCGATGACGCTGGCTTTCGTGGCCGTACCTGTAGTCCTCTCGACTCGGGGCGGCGGGCTCCTCAACGGCTCGCTGCCGTGGTGGGCGTGGGTGGTGATCGGCCCTGTCGCGCTCGTCGCCTTGTTGATCTGGCTGGTCGTGCTCAATGGCTGCTGGCGATCCGTGTTGGCCTGTTTCCGCCGTAGTAGCAACTGGGTCATGGTCGTGGCGTTCGGCGGCCTGTATGTGCAGTTCCGTTCCTACTTAAATCACCACTTTCCCGCCGACATGCCGACCGTTGTATATATCCCATGGGACGACATCGCCACTGCCGGTAAGACGCTCGAACGCACGCCGAGCGTGGACTCCGATGGAAACGCGGGAACCCAGGTCCGCCCCTATCTCGAGTTGAGGTTGAAGCACACTGACACCGAAGCGTTGCGTCAGGCCGTCGCGGAGGAGACTGCCCGCAAACCGAACAAGACCGGCCGCTCGTTCATTCGATTCCACCACGTTCCCGTGCAGGTGCCCGAGCCAGGCGTGATCCGGATCGAGTGGCGAGGCCGCCGCATGCTCAAAGCGCTTCGAAGCAAAGTCGAGATCGCTTCAACTGTCCGCAGGGGCCACGAGATCGCGGACACCCCGGCCAAAGATGATCGGGACGGCTTGATCCTCAGGCTGATCGAGCAGGGCGATCGCATGGCCGCCATCAGAACGGTCCGCGGCCACTACGGCATGTCGTTGGCAGAGGCTCGACGCTTCGTGGATGATCTAGCACAAGGACAGGCGAAGGTTTCCGTTTCAGCCGACCCCGATCGCGGACCTGAGAACCGCACATCGCCCGACGTCTCCAGGCCGGAGACCTGTCGTCACGCCTGAGAGCATGTGCAATCATCCGGAGTCGAGTACACTTCCGCTCGCGATTCTCCGAACTGCTTCCAGCGTTGCTGAAGCCCGAGCCAAGTAACTTCGTCGCACCTACAATCGTGACGGCTGGCCGCAGAGTCAAGCCTGGACGCAGCAGACCGACTTGCTGAACACCGAGGTTATCAGAAGGGACTCAACCATGACCGAGATCACCCCAAGCATGAGCGTTGGCCAACTCGTGGCCGAGCGGCCGAGCCGGGCCCGTGTGTTTGAGCAGTTTGGGATCGACTACTGCTGCGGCGGTCGGGCTGCCTTGGGCGATGTTTGTGCGAAGCAAGGGCTCGACGCGCAGGGCGTTGTTGCCGCTTTGGGCGAGGCCGACGCAGCGTTGCCTGCCTCGGACGAGACCGACTGGACGCGCGCCACGCTCCGCGAGCTGATTGCCAACATCCTCGACAAGCATCACGCCTACCTGCGGCGCGAGCTGCCGCGCTTGGCGAAGATCACCGCCAAGGTTCATACGGTCCACGGAGAACGGCATCCCAAGCTCGCCGAAGTGCGCCAGCTTTTCGACGCGCTCCACGATGAACTCGCGGCGCATCTGCTGAAGGAGGAGGAGATCCTGTTCCCGATGATACGGAGCATGGAGGCGTCGCAGACGGTTGCGGCGAGTCACTGTGGCTCCGTGCAGAATCCGATCCGCGTCATGGAGTACGAGCACGACTCGGCCGGCGCGGCGATTGCCCAGATGCGAACGCTGACCGACGACTTCACGCCGCCGGCTGACGGCTGCGAATCGTATCGAGCGATGCTGGACGGTTTCGCCGAACTCGAGGCCGATCTCCATCAGCACATCCACAAGGAGAACAACATCCTGTTCCCGCGAGCGACGGAGATGGAAGCGACGTTGGCCCGTGCGGGAACATCCGAGGTGCGATAGGGAGCGGGGACTGCTGGCGGGCGAGATCGGCCTTCGCCGTTGCCCGACGCGAAGACTGAGTTCCGGCGCAAGGATTGAGACATGCGGAGCAAAGCAAAGACCGTCGGGCAGTATCTTGCGGACCTCCCGGACGCTCGTCGCGAGGCGCTCGAAGCGGTCCGCGCCGTCATCCTGAAGAACCTGCCGAAGGGCTACGAGGAAGGCATGCAGTACGGCATGATCGGCTACTTCGTGCCGCACAGTGTGTATCCGCCCGGGTATCACTGCGATCCGAAGCAGCCGCTACCCTTCGCGGGCCTGGCGTCGCAGAAGAACCACATGTCGATCTACCTCATGTGCATCTACGGCAGTCAGGAACACGAGGCTTGGTTCCGTGCGGCGTGGACCAAGACGGGCAAGAAGCTGGACATGGGCAAGTCCTGCGTTCGGTTCAAGAACATCGATGACGTGCCGCTGAAGGTGATCGCGGCGGCGATCAAGCGCGTCGGGGCCAAGAAGTTCATCGCCCACTACGAGTCGGTGATCAAACCGGCGGGCAAGCGGCCCAAGAACACATAGCTTCATCATGGATTGGCCGGGAACGTCGGCCGACAACCCCAGCCAGCGGCGCGGGCCAACGGTATCTACCCGCTGAATCGCATATTCATATCGCTTCGCACGCGAGCCCTTCCGCCGCCCCTACCTTCTTGACAATTGTCAAGATCTCCGAGGCTAGGTCTCCCGAGATTCGGGACGAACCAGAGAAAGTGTCTAGGCCCAAGCGAAAGCCGTCGAGCAGTATCTTGCAGAGTTGCCGGGCGATCGCCGCAAGGCCTGAGACGAACAGTGGGGCGACGCGCAGGCTCCTCCACCGAGAATTGGTCCTGTCTCCGTGCCGGTTGTCTGCAAACGCCCCGACTATGGCAGAACGGTCAGAGTGCCGTCGGCCTGCAGGCCGGAATCGCCGAAGCCGAACGCGCTTTGCGTCAGATTGAAGTTCTGGATCAGCAGCGCGTCGGTCACGGCGGCCTCATCGTGTTGCCCCTCGATGACCACCGCCTGCGTGAGGCCGAAGTCGACCGTGGACTCGATGGCCGAGCTGGCGGCCAGAGCCGTTGCGTCCATCGTTACCGCCGTGTTCAGCCCCACGTTCAGCGGATAGAAGACGAGTTGTGGGCGGATCGGATCGGTGAAGTCCCGGATGGAGTCGATCACGACCGGGTTGGTCGGCCGCGTGGTCGTGAAGCTCGTCGTGTTCTGGTCGTACCATTCGAACGAGCCCGACGTCAGGTTCTTGAGCAGCACGTCGCCGCGCGTCATGCCGTCAACATCCGCCATGGCCACACGGACCTCTCTCTGCTGTGCATTCAGGGTGAACAGGACGTCGATGTACCCAAACAGGAGCACCATGTGGATCGACTGGCCGCCGACGAAGCCGGGTTTGAGGCCGGCGGTTCCGTTGAGTGCCAGCGAGTTGGCCAGATCGAACGGATAGAGGGTTGCGGTGGCAGGCGCGATGTCAGGCCGACCGTCGCCGAAGACCACGACGCCCTCGTCGGGCTGGCCGTCCGTGGCGAATAGCAAGGATAGCACCTCACCCGTCGCGTTATCAGGCGTAACCAACAGTCCGTCGGCGCTGTCCGCTACAGGTGCCGCCAGCGCGGCCGGACCGAGCCCGCTCAAGGTGGAACTCGTAAAGACCGTTCGGCTGGTCAGGCCGGCGTTGGTGGGATTGCTGGGGGTGAACAGATCGCCCGCTTGCGGGCAGCCCAGCAAGAACACGAGTGACATTGCAACCAACGACGTTCCGGCGAGCAGACAGAACCTGGACATGGACATTCCTCCAAGAAAAGAGCCTCGTTCACGCAGCTACACCCAGGAAGCTCGGCAAGGCGGCGAGGGCTCTTCATGTTCGAGATGGCAGGAAGTCCGATGATCGGCTGGGCTGTCCTTATCGGCCAAGCGGATGGTGATAATGTATGCACGGCGTGCCCAGCCCGATCCCATCGCTGAGCCGCGGAGTGTCTTCCGGGCTGGGCTGATCGGTGGATTGTCGATGGCCGAGTCGCTCACTTCTCGTGGGGCAATGCACTGCCGGCAGCTTGGTTCGCGGTGGGGATCTTAATCGCTTTCTGTGGCTTCCCGCATTCCGGACAGCGCCTGCCGTTGAGGCCCGTCAAGTCGTAACCGCATTGTCGGCACCAGCCGCCGCGATCGCCGGCGATCAGGAGTGACACGTCTCGGAAGGTCTCGATTCCGCGAGGGAGCTTGGCACCTCGTGGTCCGGTCTGGTGCGTGAACAGCCTCAGAACGCCGGTGACGACGAGCAACAAGATCGCCGGGACACAGGACATCATCAGAGATGCCAGCAGCAAGGCTGCGAGTATGAGCAGCGATTCCATGACGCTGGCCCCCAGCCTTCCGCCGAGTGCCAGGCGATGGAAGCCGAGTGTCACGGCGGCCCCCACGACGAGAGACAACACAACGCCGGGTGTTCCTTGAAAGGAGTTGGCAAGCCACGAGGCGGTGGTCTCCTCCAGAGGTGGCACGCGGTTTCCCGACACAGCTCGCAGGAGGGCCCAGAACTCTCGCAGCTTTGAACCGCCGAAGCGATTGAGGATCTTGGTGCTTGGCGCGAAGTCCTCGACATTTGCATCTATCCGCGCGGCCAAGACTTGGAGGCGGCGGAAGGCGCCGGTGGCCAGGGAGGTTGCTCCCAGGATCGTGACCGGCTCGAGCGATCCCAGCTTCATGCGCCCGGCGATCAGGTCGGCCAATCGACCGAAGGTGAACATGTGTGCGTACTGGGCTTCCCATTCCTCAGGCGACGGGCAGAGCTCATAGCCCGAAAGGAACTTCCAATCTTCTTCCGACAGCTCAATGTCCCAATAGAGTTCCAGCTCGAGACTCATCTCAGGACAATCAAACGTGTCGACGCCGAAAGCTTCGATGAAGTATTGGTCAATGCGCGTCTCTCGCGTGATCGGAACACTCTTTCGGAACATCTCGTCCAGGCTGTTCTGGATGAGCTGGAGAGTCGCGCCGGCGTTGCTGTCACACTCGGGCTGTGTGGGGACTGGCTCGGACATGGCTCCATCATACGAGTGTACACGTGACGAGCCAAACGGCATCTTCGCCCGATCGGTGGTGGGATCATCCACTATCGCCGCAGGAGGCTTGACAGCCCGTTGCAGGCGAGGAGGTCTTTCTTCTCGGTCAGCAGCCAGATGCCCTTCCCCGCGCCGGCG
>CAYYPB010000047.1:0-11022 GCA_964473405.1 uncultured Planctomycetaceae bacterium | reverse complement strand
CCGAAACACCCCGGTATCACCCTCTGTCGCCAAAAGCGACTACCCCCCGCCCCCCCGCTAACGTTGTTGGCGCCCGCCGCGCCGGAGAACGGGTGAGCGGGAGTTATCAGTTATCAGTCGTCAGTGTTCAGTAGCCGGATAGGGTGCGGGGCCTTCGGCGCGGATGAAGCCCAACGCTCGGGGCGCAGCCCCGGGTCGGCCCAGTCGCATGCGTCCATCCCCCGGAGACGCGAGACGAGATCGCGATCCGTCAAAGCCCGCTCAGCAGCAAATCGACAAACGGCTGAACATCCTCGCCGTTCGCCAGCGCGTCGCAGTTGAGATCGCTCGCGCTCACGTGCGCCGAGTCCAACCCCAGCAGCACATCGACGAAGCCGGGGATATCGGCAACCGTCAGCAAGCCATCTCCGTCGATGTCGCCCGCCAAGACCAACAGATCCCACGACTGCGTCCCGTTGCCGCTCGCATTGGTCGCCCTGAGAGTGATTGTGTAGGGCGTCGCGGAGGCGACGGGATTCGTCCAGGAGACGATGCCCGTGCCGAAGTCGAGGGTCATCCCCGGCGGCGTGGCGGTGTCGAGCGACCAGTTGATGATCGGCTCCATGCAGGCCGGGTCGGTGATCGTCGGCGTCGGTCCGGTGTAGGCACCCGAGCAGGGCGTGATCGTCTCATCGGCGATCGGTGCAATCTGCGGGGCCGATCCGGACACGCCGATGAGCATCGACCGCGTCATCGTGCCGGCACCATTCGTGGCTCTCAAGAAGATCTGATACTGGAACTGCGACCGCACGGGACTCGGCCAAGAGACGACGCCGGTGGCCGGGTTGACCGTCATGCTGGGCTCGGGGTTGTCCAGGCTCCAAGTGATCGGGGCCATGTTGTTCGGATGCGTCACGGTCGGTGTCGGCCCCGTGAACGCCTGATTGCATGAGGCGACCTGCTGCACGATGTTGTCCACGGCGGGGGCCAGTTGGTCCACCGTGAGCGGCTGACAATACGACGCCGCGTTGTTGTCTTCGTAGGCTTCGAGGACCTCATCCAGGTCATCCAGAATCGTGCCGATCGTGTAGGTGCCCGGCGCAACGTCGAAGTCGAGCAGGTCCAGATCCACATCGAAGTCGATCGCGTCCTCGAACGCGATGTCCCACAGCAGCGAGCCGAGCAGCATGTCGGTCGTTTCGATCACCGCATCGGTCGACAGATAGAACCCCTGCCGCACGAAGAACTCGCTCGTCGTGCCGAAGTTCTCGATCACGGATCGAACGGACAGCGTGTCGCCGGGCAGCACGTTCGTCGGCGTGAAGAACACCGGGACGGCCTTGCCCAACACCGGCCCAAACGTGTAGCCCGAACTGGCCAGGTCGGTCATCGGTGGCCCCGAGGGGCCGGAATGCGGATAGAGGTATCGCGCTCCGTTGCGGTCGTCGGTATGCAGTTCGACGATGTTCTCCTGCCCGATGGGCCCACCGCTGGGGTACCGCGGGTTCATCGTGGCCACCAGCCAAGCCGTGCCGGGCGGCTCGTTGCCAATCGGCTCGTGCCCCAGGCCCAAGGCATGGCCCATCTCATGCACAGCGATCAACAGGAAGCTGTAGCCGTTCGTCGGCGTCGGGTTCGTCACCTCGTCGCACGTCGGGTTCGCGGCCATCGTATAGCCGACGCCGTCGGGTAGGTCGCTGAACACCATGTCCATATCGAACCAAGCCGCACCGTCGTTCACCATGTAGGTGGCACCCAGCACGCCGGGGTCGAGACTCGCGGCAGGCACGGCGATCGTATCGCTGAACCCGTCGAAGTTGTCTATCGGATAGTCCTGATCCGCCCGAACAAACGAGTACGCGAAGTCGCAGGTAGGGACGAGCCCCCACAGGCCCATTGCCTCTTGAATCAGGATGTCCGTGTCCGAGCCGACGGGGAAGGTCGTCGGGGACAGATACCGAAGGCTCGTCGAACCGGGCCAGACGACATCCACGCCGCCGAGTTGGAACCACGAGAAGGCATCGGCCCGATCGCTGGGGATCAGACCCGCACCTAGAATCAAGAGCGGAACGAGCACAAGACGTGTGGGCTTGCTCATGGCCTGGCCCCCGCGCTGGGTGTAACGCCCGGCCGCTTCTTGGACTCGGCGGACGGTTTCGCGGACGTCTTGTCGCTGCGAGTCTTCGGGGAAGCCGCTTCATCCACCTTGCCGATTGATCGAAGCGTGCCTGCCTGTCGCGATGCCGGGGCTGTCTTGAGCGGAACAGAACGCAGCTCGACCAGCACGCGCTTACCGGCAGGTTCGGAGAGATTGTGATCGCGGCTCGCGGCCAGGATGGGCTTCAAGTGTGCGACGAAGTCTTCGTATCGCATCGCCTTGTCAGACGGCGTCGGCGGCTCCGGCGCGGCCAGCCGGGCACGATCGCCGGCGACCACATGATGGTGTGCGTTCGGCCGTTTGCCAGACGCAAGTCGCACGAAGCTTTCAGCGTCAAAGCCCGTGACGGCGATGCCGTGCTGATAGACGCGAGCCTCGCCGTTGTCATCTGCGATCAGACGGAAGGCACCCTGCCCCAGCCCGACCGTGGGGAAGGTCTTGTAGGACGGCAGAAGAAAGAGCAGGTGACGCTCACCAGGGCGAAACACGGGCGTGCAGCAGATCCGCATCCGCATCTTGCCGACGACACCCCCGGGAACGACGAGCGAGAACTTCTCGTTGGCATCCGCAAGCCGGCCCTTGAGATAGGTCACGTTCTCGAAGGAAACCAGCGTCTCGATGCGGCGCGGGGAATCACCCCAATACGACCGGACCGAAGCGACGTCCGCGACGATGACTTGCCCGGCGTAGCCGGAGAGCGTCGACACGTTCATGGGCACAACGGTGCTGGCAACCGCCGACGATACCGTCAGTTGCGAAGCCACCGGCGCAAGGACGCACAAGGCGACAACCAAGGCACGACTTAGAACACATCCAGGCATCATCAACCCACCCTTCGCGCATGGTTTCATACATATCCGCGCGCACTGTTTTCGGAACCGCTGCCACGGCCGGGACAACTTCACGCGTCTAATCCTATGAGAACAGCGCCAGGTGGGTCAAGAAACGGCGGACGCGCGGCCCGATCATCGGAGCAACGCGCAATAAAACAGCCGAAACGGGCCGGCCTAGGCCACAACCCGTTTCGGCCTTGTCGCAATGTACCGCAAGAGGCTCCGTATCACCGAACGTTCGGTGGTCCGTTCATCATTACGACAGTCTACAACTCCCTGAGCAGGCCTTCCGTGGCCGCGTCCAGTTTCTCGTCGGTCTCATAGACGCCGCGCTGAATCGCATTTCGGATGTCGATGATCTTGCGAGCCCTGTCCTCGGGCAACTCCGCTAGACGATTGAGGAGCCCCGCCAACTCGGATATCTCGACCTGGTCTTCAACCGCGATGCTCGCTTTCTCCGGCGTCTGCTTGGACGCCTGATGGGCGAATTTTCGAAGCGTCGCGGTTGACGCCGGGCCCTCGATCGGATGAACGTTACTCATAACCTACCTTTCAACGTCTGTCGGTCTTCCTCCGCGGGCTCTACGTTTGCTACCCGCCTCCGGTTCGCGAACACCCCACAGATGGTCAACGTTGCCTGAACCCGGCGATAACTGCGCCCCGAGCGGTCCCGCTCCAGGCCCACCGCGTTCGCCTTTGATATCGGTTCCCAATGCTGAAATCCTCCAGCAAATCGGGGACGAAGAAACACAACATGTTGAATCGGGCAGGCGGCGTATGAATCGGCCAAAACGCGAATCACACCGCGCAGTTATCGGGCAAACGCCTGTATTTGCAGGGGTAACAGCATTCGCAACAGCCGACCCGGAGCCTGTGATTTGTGAGAGACGGGAGACTGCGAACAGGGGCACACCCACAACATCTAGCGTAAGGGCACGCCCTAGCCCGCACACAGAGCAGATGATTCCCGAGAGGGAACGTACGAAAAATGACGCCCGCAACAGGGGCCCGACGGCAAGAAATGCCGGTCGATCAGATGTTTTCACCGCACACGAAGCTGCCCGCCTGCTTGCGGGCCATCTGCTCGTTCGAGAAGACCAGTGGCAACAAGAAACGCAGATCGACATTGGGCAATCTGACATATTAGACCAACTCGCGACGCCAATCCCTGGTGAAGCCCGCCAGCACGTCCTGCGGGAGCATCGCCGCGCCCCTGCCTCAACGGCGATGGAGTCGCGCAGAAATGAAGTGCACGGTCGATTCGCCAAACGACAAACCGGTGGGGACACCGCAGGGCGCAATCGGCCATGTTATTTTCGCGCGGGGCCTAACGCTGCCGATGGCCCACTCCAAAGTTCACGCTGACTTTCTCCCGATCCAGTGGGGGGTATAATAGCGGATCATGAACACGCCCAAAGCAATCGATCGTGCGGATCAGTTGGCGGCCAACTTCGCCGAGCTCGATCCGCCTTATTTGCCTGACGAAGCGGTCGCTGAGGCCGCGCGTTGTCTCTTCTGCTACGACGCGCCTTGCACGCGGGCCTGTCCGACGCACATCGACGTTCCCAAGTTCATCCGCCAACTGCTTCACCGCAACGCGCTCGGTGCCGCCGAGACGATTCTCGACGCCAACGTCTTCGGAGGCTCGTGCGCCAGGGCCTGCCCGACCGAGGTACTGTGCGAAGGGGCCTGCGTCGATAACACGCTTCTGAACGGCCCCGTCGAGATTGGTCGGCTGCAACGCCACGCCTGCGACGCGGCGGCCGGCGCGCGTGCCTCGTTCTTCACCGCCGGCCCCGAGTCGGGCAAGACCGTGGCGATCGTGGGGTCGGGGCCTGCCGGGCTGGCTTGCAGCCACGCGTTGCGCCGGCGCGGTCACGCGGTGACGATCTTCGACGAACGCGACCTGCCCGGCGGACTCAACACCTACGCCATGGCCTGCTACAAGTACGGCGCGGAGTTTTCCATCGACGAGGTGAACAGGATCCTCGCCATCGGGGGCATCGACCTTCGGTTGGGCGAGCACATCGACGGGCAAGCGGTCGCCAAGCTGCTCGCCGATCACGACGCGGTCTTCCTCGGCGTCGGACTGGGCAAGACGTCTTCGCTGGGCATCGCCGGCGAAGACCTCGACGGCGTCTGGGAAGCGCTCGACTTCATCTATCAGACCCACATGATGCCGCTCGATGAATGTGCATGCGGCGACAACGTCCTCGTCATCGGCGGTGGGAACACGGCCGTCGATGTGGCCACCGCCGCCGTGAGGCTGGGAGCGGCCAAGGTGACCATCGCCTATCGCCGGACCGAGCCCGACATGCCGGCGTTCGCCTACGAATACGATCTGTCCAAATCCGACGGCATCGCGTGGGAGTTTTCCGCCGCGCCGTTGGAGATCGTGGCGGACGATGGTGCCGCCTGTGGCATTCGATTCGCCAGGACGCGGTCTCTCGGCGAAGGCCGCACGGCCAAGCTGGAGAACATTCCGGGCTCGGAGTTCACGCTCGAAACGGACATGATCGTCAAGGCCCTCGGCCAGAATCCGCTGCACGACTGGCTCGGCGCGGTGGCGGGGCTGAACGTCGAACGAGGGCGCATCAGCGTCAACGCCGAGACCGGTGCGACCTCTGTGCCCAAGCTGTTCGCGGGAGGCGACGCGGTCAGCAGGGGGGCCGAGGTCGTCGACGCCGTGGAGGGCGGCAAGATCGCCGCTGCCGGAATCGACGCGATGTTGTCGGCGTGACGGGCTCGTGTGACAAGCAAGGATGACGCGATTCTTCGATCCGCCAAACGGCAAGCCCCGGGGGACGCCCTCTCAGCGCCGATCGACGCCCTTGGTTCAGCGACTTCTCGAGTCGTCTTGCCAGCGTTCGCTGTCCGGCGGGAGCATCCGTTCGGCAGTGTCCGGCTCGACCACCGGAAACAGATCCTCATCCGGCTCGCTGGGTTGGACGTTGGACCGGCGTAGTAATTCGATGAGCCGCAGGGCGATCACGACATTGAGCAACTGTCCCGCCACGAACACGACATCGTGTCGGATCGAGGCGTACACCAGCAACATCACCACCGCAATCAACCACACATAGGCGAGCGCCGCCGGCACGACATTGCGACGCCGCTTGCGGGACACATGCCATTGGGCCAACAGGCAGCCGACGATGACGAGCTGCGCCAGAAGCCCGAAGGCGACCCAGCCCAATCCGATTCGGCCCTCGGTCAGGACTTCGACAAGGGCGTCCCAATCGAAGAACGAGGCGCCGAGGCACTCGCCGGAAAGGTTGTGGGGGAGGCCGTCGGTCATCATGGAATGCTCGCTGCTTGACGGGACGCGTTCGGAGAACGGTTCGCACCACCGCCCGGCACATGGGCCTTCAACTGCTTCAACTCCGCTCGGTTCGGGTCCATGTCGGGTTCGAACGAGAGCATCTCCGCCACCGCCCGATCAACGTCCCAACGCTGACGCTCGATCCGATACAACGCACACAGATAGCCCGTGCGATGTCGACCGGCAGAGCAATGCACGAGTACCGGCTGCGCCGCGGCGTCGTCCACGACATCGAAGAACGCCGCCACATGTTCGTCGGGGATCGACCGCCGGTTCTTGATCGGGATATGCACAACCCTCAGGCCGCGGCTGCGAGCATGCTCGACCTCGCCGGGGACATGCTTGCTCAGCCCCTCTCGAACGAGCAGGAGCGTCTTAACGCCGAACGTGTCGATCACATGATCCAACTCGCCCAGGTACGGTTGGCCCGAGCGATAGAGAACGCCGGGGACCACCACGGCGAATCGCCGCGGCTCGCCATAGTAGTGGTCGTAGAACCACACCGCCGCCGGAAGCCCGGCCGCGACAAGGAGTGTCACGGCCACCAGCACGCGCCGCCGTTTCGTGTTCGCAGACAGTGTCATCATGTGAGTTTGGATGGGATCGTCCCACTGGCTCGCCACCACGGCGACTCAGCCTAGCAGATTGTACGCAGCCGAGCAACGCACGAGCCGGGTGCCTGATCCGATTGCCCTGATCCGAGCCCCGAGCGCAAGCGAGCGGGTCATCTACCGTACAGTCTGTACACGAAAACCCCGCGCTGGCGTTTGGGGCTCGGATGCGAGCCGCTGAGTGCCTCACGGAACTGGCGATGGGGCTACCGCGTCCGGCGGCGGAGCAAGACGAGGAACATCGGCACGCCCACGATGGCCGTCATGACGCCGATCGGTAGCACCATGCTCCCCAAGTCGCGTCCTGTCAGTGCCCCCGCCGCGACGAATGCCAATTGCGAGGCCCAGTCACATCCTGCAAGGAAGACGCCACCGATCAAAGCCGACGCGGGCAGAAGAATGCGACAATCCCGACCGACGACCAGCCCCACCATCTGCGGCACCACGAGGCCGACGAACCCGATCGGCCCACAGGAAGCGACGACGACGGCCGTAGCCACCGATGCGAACAGAATGCAGACTACTTGGAGGCGCGCTACCTCAACACCGCGCGAGGTCGCCACTTCGTCACCCAACATGTACTGGTTCAACGGTCGGCCGCAAGCAATCAGAATGATCCAACAGGGAACGAGGATCACGAGTCCGGAGGTTGCCTCGCTGCCACCCACGGCGGTGAGCGACCCCATCATCCATCGAACCATCCAGAACGTTTCGTGTACGTCCAGCAGATATGTCAATAGCAACATTAGCGCCGAACAGAACAGGCCCATCGTCACGCCTGCCAGAAGCAACTCCGACGCCGTCAGCCGGCTGGCGTTCCGCGCGAACAGATAGACCACGCCGATGACGCCGAGCGCGCCGACAAATGCGCAGAGCGAGACGGCCGACACGCCGAGAAAGACAAACCCAAGCCCCAGCTTCATGCCGACCAGCGCGCCCAGCGAGCCGCCGCTCGCGATGCCCAGCGTGTAGGGTGTGGCCAACGGATTGCGAAAGAGCGTCTGAAACACCGCCCCGCACAAGGCCAGCGTGATCCCCACCTGTAACGCGCGGAGCGTTCGCGGCAAGCGCAACTCGAAAGCGATCGCATGCGCGATCTGATTCCCATCGGGATCCAACAGCGACTGCCACGCATCCACGAGGCCGACCGAACCCGACCCGGTGCCGATTCCCGGACTGAGAATCACGACGACCGACACGGCCAGCACGCACAAACCGAGGACGCCTAGGTATCTGGCACGCGTTAGCCGAATCATGCGCCCCCCCCCAGCGGTCGCACCGGCTGCATCCAGGGACGCCCGCCATCCTCGCCCTGTACCGAGGCAAGCTCCACGCCATAGACCGTCTCGAGAACGCCCCGATCCATCACGGCATCGGGCGGACCCGACACCACGGTGCGACCCTCGTGCAGCAGAAGCAGATGCGAACAATAGCGAGCCGCGAGGTTGATATCGTGCGTGACAACGACCACGAGCAGGCCGTCTTGCACTGTGAGCCCCCGGATGATCTCGAAGATGCGCAATTGATGATTCAGATCGAGCGCCGCCGTCGGCTCATCGAGCAGCAAGATGGACGGCTCCTGCGCGATCGCCGCGGCGATGTGTACGCGCTGGGCCTCTCCGCCCGACAGCGTGTCCATCGACCGCTCCACGAAGGCGAGCGATTCGGTCCTCGCCATCGCCCGATCCACGATCTCGCGATCGCCGGCGTGCTCAAACAACGCCAGTCGTCGATGCGGATAGCGTCCCATCGCCACGATATCGCCCGCCGCCATCGGGAGGTCCACCGCCAGCTTCTGCGGCATGAAGGCGATTCGCCGACCGCGCTCTGACAACGCCATCTGCGCGAGCGACCGACCGCCGAGCAGGACGCGGCCCGTCGCCGGCGCGAGCAGGCCCGCCAGCAATCGAAGCACCGTACTCTTGCCCGCTCCGTTGGGCCCGATGATTCCCCAGCACTGACTCGCCGACATCTCCAGGTGAACAGGCTTCAAGAAGTCGGGCCGCTGCGGGAAGCCGAAGGTCACGGCCTCGGCGGTCAGGATGGCTGCGACGGGCTCAGTCAATCTCGATCTCCGGATGCAACAGCCGCGCGATGATCGCAATCGACTCCACCATGCGCGGCGACGGGATCAACAGGTGCGCCTCGGTCACGACGTACACGCGGTCCGCTCGTGTCGCCGGCATGGGGCCGACCCGCGACCACTGGCGCCGGGCCTGTTCGCGCAGCGTATCACCCTTCGCGCCGCCGGGCATCGCTTCGATGATGACCTCCGGCTGCGCGGACAACACGTCTTCGAGGCTCACCTGCGGATACGGGACATCGAGATGACCGAAGACATTGTCGCCGCCGGCGAGTTGTATCATCTCGTCGACAAACGTATCCTTGCCCGCCGTCGTGACACCGGCAAGCGACGTCGCCGCTCGGCCCGTCACGAACAACACGCGCGGTCGGTCGAGCCCGCGCGTCGCCGCGGTGATGGCATCGAGCCGTCGCCGCATCTCGTCGGCGAGATTCTTCGCCGCCGCCTGACGCTCCACGATCTCGCCCAGTGTCGATATCTTCGAGAAGACATCCGTCAGTCGAACCGTCGGCTCGTTATGGAACGCGATTCCACGAGACGCGCACCATCGCTCGATGTCCGGGCTTCGTCCGCCGAGAAGAACCAGGTCCGGCTCGAGCAGAAGGATGGCCTCGAGGTTCGGATTGATGAGCCCGCCCACGCGCGGCAGGTCGGCCAACTCGGGCGGATGCACGCAGAACTCACTCACGGCCACGAGCCTATCGGCCGCGCCCAGAGCGCTGATGATCTCGGCGGCGTTCGGCGCGATCGTGATGATCCGGTGCGGCTTGCCGGCAGCGGCGCGCGCAGGCTTCTTCGCGGGCTTGCCCCGGCAGCCACCGAGACCCACCGCGACAATGACACAGCACATCGCCGCGCACGAACACCTCGATCTCGGCATAAGAATGGAACCGCCTCTCGGCCAAAGGCCCAGTAGCCCACAATCACACGCAAAGCTTGTCAGAGCCGCGACCGTCAGGGAGCGATCACCGCCCCAATGCAAGTGCCCTCCCGACGAACGCGGAACGCTCCCTGACGGTCGCGGCTCTGACCGTCCCCGCATTGTCCGGACGCCCCCGCGCCAAGTCAAAACCACTCGCGAGGGACAGCCCTCACGCAATGCTGCGCCGCTTATCGCATCAATACGCGTGGCTCGGTATCATGCCCGGCATGTCCACGATTCGCGCACTCGTTCTTCGAGCCCCGGGCATCAACTGCGACGAGGAGACGGCTTGCGCCTGGAACCTCGCCGGAGCCAAGGCCGACCGACTGCACATCAACCGCCTCGCCGAGCAACCCAGCGCCCTCGATAGCTATCAGATCCTGACGCTGCCGGGCGGCTTCAGCTATGGCGACGACATCGCCAGTGGCAGGATCCTCGGCAACCAACTCCAACAGCGTCTCGGGGATGCCATCCGCCGCTTCCTCGACCGCGATGGCCTCGTCCTGGGAATCTGCAACGGGTTCCAGGTACTCGTTCGCATGGGTCTGCTGCCCGGCTCGGATTGCGACACCGCCGTTTCGCTCACGCTGAACGACTCGGCGAGATACGAGGACCGCTGGGTCCGGCTCCGCGCCGACGCGTCTCGCTGCCCCTTTATCGCCGAGGGCGATCTGTTTCACCTCCCCGTCGCACATGGTGAGGGCAAGGTCGTTGTTCAGGGCGACGCGGCAGGCGCCGAGCGACTGGCCCAGCTCCGCAGGGTCGTGCTTCGCTACGTCGACGAGTCGGGCAACGCGCCTGGCTACCCTGAAAACCCCAATGGCAGCATTGAAAACGTGGCCGGGCTCACGGATGATACTGGTAGGGTCTTCGGGCTCATGCCTCACCCCGAACGGTTCGTCACGTCCTCTCAGTCGCCGCACCCGCCCCCCCTTGGCAGTGCTGCGAGCAATGATCGCCCGATCACAGATGGGCTTCGCTTCTTCCGCAACGCTGTGGCCCACCTCGAATAGCGCCGTCCCCGGCGCATCCGTCATGCGACCTAATGGCTCGCCTGCGTTACGCGGCGGCGCTGCCGCGCGGCACACGCGCGACGCGCGCCGCGTCGTGACTG
>CAYYPB010000046.1:0-11028 GCA_964473405.1 uncultured Planctomycetaceae bacterium | reverse complement strand
GCGTCTCGATGGGGACGCGGGAGACGATGGCGACGATCGTGGTCATCGGCGGGGACACGATTGAGCCGGGCAGCGACGCGCCGGTGCAGTTGCGGTTGCGGAAGCCCATCGTGGCTTCGCACGGCCAACGGTTCATTCTGCGGAGCGAGTCGGCCAGTTCGACGATCGGCGGGGGTCGTGTGGTTCGGCCTGTTTCGACGCGCGTTCGGCCCCTTGCGGCGGACACTTTGGCGGAGATGCGACGGGCCGAGTCGGACGACGCCCATGTGCGATTCGGCGAGGCCGTTCGACGCGCGGGGCTCGTGATGCCGGCGGCACCGCGACTTGCCTGTGAGGCGGGGATCGAGTTGGAGGAGGTCAGTGCGCACTTCGAGCGATTGGAGCGGGACGGCCTGCTCACCCAGTTGGGCGAGCGGCAGGTCCATCGCCTGACGCTGCAAGCAATCGAGAGAAGGGCGCTGGGATATCTGCGCCGGCATCACGCGAACAAGGCCACCGAGCCGGGCGTGCCCAAGGATCGGTTCATCGGATGGATCACCGCTCGCACTGCCGCCGGATTGGGGAGAGACGTCTTCGGTTCGCTTGCGTCGCAGGAGCTCATCGTCGAGCGCGGTCCCTATGTCTCGCATCACGAGTTTCGTCCGGCACTGTCCGGCGAGGATGCGGCCCTGGTCGAACAGCTCGTGAAGGAAATCTCGGAAGGCAATTTCGATCCGCCGGCCTGGGGCAAGCTGCGGGTCATCGCGCCGCTGTCGAGCAAGCGGGCCAAGATTCTGTCCGATCTCGCCAAGACCGAGTCGAGGATTGTCTCGTACGCCCCGCAGAAGTACATTTCGGTCGAGGCTTTGGGTCGGTTCAAGAAAACCATCGGCGAACTCGGCGGCGATGGACGGCGGTTCAAGCTCGCGGACGTGCGCGACGCGCTGAGTCTCAGTCGCCGCGTCGTGCAGTCGCTGCTCGAGCATCTGGATCGCGTACGGTTCACGCAGCGCGTCGGCGATGAACGCGTGCTTCTGGAGGCCAAGCGATGACGCCACCGGGCGAACGCGACAAGACGGTTCGACATGCAATGGCGAGCATCCCATCGATGACCGCGTTGCTCGATGCGGCCAAGTCGTTTGATGGACTTGCCGATCAGGCGCGGGCCGTTACGACGGCGGCGATTCGAGAGGCGATCGCTGCACTGCGCCAGCGTCTGCAACGCGGTGAGCCGGGCGACAGCGACGTTCAGGCCGTTCTCGGCCAAGCACGCGACCTCGTCGCGGCGCGCGCCAGTCAACGATTGGTGCGCGTGATCAATGCGACCGGCGTCGTGCTGCACACCGGCCTGGGTCGAAGCGTTCTGCCGGACGTAGCCATCGAACGTCTCACGGCTGTCGCGGCGGGCTACTGCAATCTGGAACTGGACCTAACCACCGGAAAGCGCGGCCGGCGCGGTTCGCACGTCGAGCAGTTGCTGTGTGAACTCACCGGTGCCGAGGCGGCACTGGTCGTCAACAACAACGCCGCCGCGACGATGCTCGCTTTGCGTGCGCTCGCTCGCGATCGTGAGGTGATCGTCTCTCGCGGGCAGCTCATCGAGATTGGCGGTTCGTTTCGGTTGCCGGAGGTGATGGCGGGCGGCGGCGCGGTGCTGCGAGAAGTCGGCACGACCAACAAGACACATTTGGGCGACTACGAAACCGCCATCTGCGACCGTACCGCGATGATCATGCACGTGCATACGAGCAACTATCGCGTGGTTGGCTTCTCCGCTTGTCCGACGGCGGCGGAACTGAGCCAGTTGGCCCGCGCTCGCGGGCTGTGTATGTTCAACGACCTGGGCAGCGGGGCATTGTTGGAGGACGGCGTTTGGCAATCCGCTGAGGAGCCCACGGTGGCGGCCGGCCTCGTTGACGGTGCCGACCTCGTTTCGTTCAGCGGCGACAAACTGCTCGGCGGCCCGCAGGCAGGCATTCTGCTCGGCTCGCGGACCATCATCGACCGACTGCGGGCCGATCCGATGGCTCGCGCTTTGCGGATCGACAAGCTGACCATCGCGGCGCTCGAGGCGGTGCTGGAGTTGTATCACGACGCGCCTGCGGCGCAGCGAGACATCCCCCTGCTGGCGCGGTTGAACGAGTCGCGAGACTCGCTGGATGCCAGGGCACAGAAGCTGGCCGAGAGGCTCCGAGCCACCGCACCGAACGACAGGTTCGACGTCGTGGCCGACGAAAGCTTCGCCGGCGGCGGGTCGCTGCCGGCGCGGCCGTTCCCCACGGTGGCCGTCTCTTGGCATCACACGGGGGGGCGATCGGTGGACGAACTGTCTCGCCGTTTGCGCCTCGGCGAGCCGAGCATCCTGGCTCGGATTCGCGACGATGCGATCTTCTTCGATTTGAGGACGATCGGTGAATCGGAATGCCAAGAGATCGTCACCGCCGTCGCGGCGATGCACGGGGGATAGCTGCATCCGAAGCGTCGCCGATCCGAGCCCCGAGCGCAAGCGAGCGGGTCAGACCGGCGACTATTCCACGACGACCCCGCGCTGACGCTTAGGGCTCTGACAGGCAGAAACGACCGACGGAGACGTCGGCTGCCACGAAGATAGCGAGGACACTTGCACACGAAGTACGCCATCATCCTGACCGACGGCGCGGCCGACGAACCGTTGGACGAATTGGGCGGCAAGACACCGCTCGAGGTCGCGGACATTCCGTACCTCGACGGCATCGTCCAGCAAGGTCGCATCGGCACGGTCCGCACGGTGCCGGATGGCTTTGCGCCCGGCAGCGACGTGGCGACGATGTCCCTGCTGGGGTACGACGCTCGACAGTACTACAGCGGCCGTGCGCCGATCGAGGCCGTGGCTCGGAACATCTCGCTCCAGCCGGACGATCTCGTATTTCGCTGCAACCTCGTCACGGTGACGGGCGGGGAGATGACCGACCCTGCGGCAGGCCATATCCGCACGGCCGAGTCCGAGCAACTCATGGACGCGTTGAACGAGGCGCTCGTATCGCAGGGCGTGCGGTTTCACGCAGGCGTTTCGTATCGCAACCTGATGGTGATGAGTGACCCGGCTGGGCTCGATGTCGCCTGCATGCCGCCGCACGACATACCGAGCGAGCCCATCGCGAACTACCTGCCGAAGGGCAAGGGTTCCAAACGCGTTCGCGAGATCATGGAGACTGCGAGCGAGATCGTCGCGGCCCACGATGTCAATCGCGTGCGAGAAGATCTCGGCGAGGCTCCCGCGACGCACGTTTGGCTGTGGGGTCAGGGTCGCGTGCCGATCATGCCGAGGTTTCGACAGCGCTTCGGTGTTGCCGGGGCGGTGATCGCCGGGGTCGATCTGATTCGCGGGTTGGGGAAGCTCCTCGGCTGGCCGGTGATCGACGTGCCCGGCGCGACGGGCTATCTCGATACCGACTATGCGGCAAAGGGTCGTCATGCCGTCGCGGCGATAGACGAATATGATCTGGTCGTCGTACACATCGAGGCGGCGGACGAGGCCGGCCATATGGGGGATGCCGCGGCCAAGATCGAGGCGATCGAACGGACCGACGCACACATCGTCGGGCCGATCTTCGAGGCGCTGCGATCTTGCGAGCAATGGCGCATCCTCGTTGCCCCGGATCATCCGACGCCGGTCGCGCTGCGAACCCACACGAGCGAGCCGCCGCCATTCTGCTTGGCTGGCAGCGGCGTGCCCCAGGGTCTGGCGTCGAGCTTCAACGAGCATGTGGCAAGGGCCAGCGATTTTCACATCGAGCAGGGGCACGAGTTGATGGAGTACTTCCTTCGCCGTTGACAGGTAGCGAGGGTCTTCGCAGGATACGCAGCGTGTTCACCCGACGATTCATCCTCGTGTTCCTCTGCGTGTTCGCGTTCTTCGTCGCGGTCATGTGGGCTTATGTGACCCAGGTGGACGACGATCTTCCGTCGCGAATGGCCTCCTATGAGAAGGGTGATCGCGACCGTTCGGCGGCGGTCGACGGTCTTCATCGGGATCGTGATGAGGTGCGTCGTGCCGCACGGGCCCGGGTTCGCCGCCGGCTTCAACGCCGATGGACCAGCCTAAGTCGGGACGTGGCGGAGGTCGCAGAATCGCTCGATCGAACGGCCGTTCGCATCCGCAATGACCTTGCTCGCCGCCCCACTATGCGATTGACCGCCGCCTGGTACGAGCTGCATGCCGGTCGGGCCGATGTGGCGGCTCCGCTGTTCGACCGATTGCTCTCGGCCGATGCGTCGAACGCGAGCGCTTGTGCCGGCAAAGCCGCGGCCCTGCTGTCGCTCGGTCGGCGGCGTCAGGCGGCGGAGACCTACGAGCGGCTCTTGGCCGCTGCGCCGCACGATATCGCCGCTCGCTACAACTTCGGGGCGTTGCTCTTTCGGATGGCCCGGCGGGGGGCGGCGGCCGATCAGTTTCGCGAGGTCGTTCGACGCGAGCCGTCTCATGCCAAGGCCTGGCATAATCTGGCCGCGCTGGCCCAACGCGACGGTCGGCTCGCCGAGGCAAGGCTGGCCTGGCAGGGGTTCGTGCAGGCAGCGCCCGATGCGGTCGTCGGCTGGTTCAATCTCGGCATCGTTCATCTCGACTTCGGCGACGCCGACGAGGCGATGCGGTGCTTCTCGAACGGGTTGATGATCGATCCCGACGATGTGCCGGGCCGTGTGAATCTGGCGCTGGCCTGTCGGGCGATGGGTGATCTTGATGCGGCGCTCGCGGCACTTCAGCGAGCGGACGCGGCGGCTCCGTGCGAGCCGACGGTCATGCGACCATTGGCGGAGTTGCATCGGCTGATGGCCAGCCAGCGACCTGAGGTGGCGGGCGATCATCTGGACGCCGCCGCGCTGATCGAGGCGGAGTTGGCCGTGCCAGTAGATGTGGATGCGTCGCCCACGTCGGAGCGCCTCGCGGGGGCGGGCGACGGATCGTCCTCAGACTGAAGATTTCGTTCAGCCGCGACCCAACGGGGAGCACTATAGTGACCAAGCCTCATCGAATAGCGATCCCCGTTGGGTCGCAGCTGGGCAACGGCGAGACCGAGGCGAAACACCACTGCGGATGGACTGAATGAAGACGAATAGAAAGCAACAAGTCGCCATCATCGGATCGAGCGACGCGGACGAACGGATGATCGAGCTGGCCGAGAAGGCCGGGCGGCTCATTGCCGAGCTGGGGGCCGCCATCGTCACGGGCGGGCGCGATGGGATCATGGAGGCCGCATCGAAGGGTTGCGCCGATGCCGGCGGAGTGGTCATCGCCGTCACGCCTCACACGCAGATGGACGATGTGAACGCCTACGCCCACTATCATATCCCGACCGGCATGGGCTGGGTTCGCAACGCGATTACGGGCATCGCAGGTGACGTGGTGCTGGTCATCGGTGGTGCTGCGGGGACGCTCAGCGAGATCGCCTACGCATGGATGCACGATCGGCCCGTGATCGCCATGTCTCCTTCAGGTGGCTGGGCGAAGCGGCTCGCCGGCAAGTCCGTGGACCACCGCCGCGAGGATGTCATCATCGACTGTCGGTCGATGGACGATCTGGAGGCGGCGCTGCGCAAGCTGCTGGGGAAATGATGCACTCGACTACGACCGGCAGGCTGTGGCACCGGCACCAGATCTGGTGGAAACACGGACGATGACACAACCCACCGACAATCCGCCCGACGACAAAGCGCCGGAGTCGAACCACGCGGACTCGCCGGCGGCGCGAGCGCCTTGGTTCCATACTTACAAACCTGCGGCGTCAGCCAAGTGGCATCTGCTTCTGGCCGCGGCGATGTGGAGTACCGTCGGGATATTTCTCTCGAGGATGGGCGCTCGCTGGTTGGTGCAGGCCGACGCCGCGATCCTGTGGCCGATCGTTGCCGTCGTCATCGGCTCGCTCAAGGCTCGATTCGTTCTGCGGCGAAGTGCGCGGCGGATCATCGGTCGCATCCGCGATCGCGGCGACGGGCGATGCCTCGGCGGTTTCATTTCGTGGAAGTCCTGGTTCCTCGTTGCCGTCATGATGACCGCCGGCCGGTTTCTGCGGACCAGCGATCTACGCCTGACAGTACGCGGCACGGCCTATCTGGCGATTGGCTCGGCGCTATTCCTATCATCTCTGTTCTTCTGGGGCGCTTGGCGGCAACAGAGGCACCCGGCGGAATGATGAATCGATAGGGTGCCCCGCCCCTTCCTGGGGTGGGGGACGGATCGGTTGATCGAACGACCCGCCGATACCATCGGCGGCTTTATGTTCGTGCCGATCGGACCGCCGCGATGAGCCGGGCGATCTTCTCGGGGCACTTGATGCCCGGCTCGCTTTCGACGCCGCCGGAGACGTCGATACCCCAGGGGCGAACGCGACGAATGGCCGAGCGAACGTTGAGCGGCGTGAGGCCACCGGCGAGGATCATGGGCGGGGCATCGTCGAGGGCGCCGGCCTTTCGGGCGCCGGTGACGAGATCCCAATCGAAACGTCTGCCCGTCCCGCCGCGCGATTGCGAGGAATAGGCATCGAGCAAGATCGCCTGCACGCCTGCACAGACAAAGGCATCCGCCGCGTCCACGAATGCCCGATCTCGAACGCGCAGAGCCTTGGTCACGCGCAGACCGGCCAGCTTGGCGATGAAGGCCGGCGTTTCATCGCCATGCAGTTGGACCTCGCTGAGGCCGGTCTTGAGGGCGGTGTTGATGACGGTCGAGGCTCGCGCATTGACGAACACGCCGACGGCCGAGACATACGGCGGCAGGGCGGCGACGATGCGTCGGGCTTGGGCGATCGTGACTTGTCGCGGGGACTTGGCGAAGACCAGGCCGATGGCGTCGGCTCCCGCTTCGGCGGCGACCCACGCGTCTTGCTCCCTCGTGATGCCGCAAATCTTGATGCGCACGGTTTGGCTCCGTTTGCGTCCTGTTCGGCGAATGTCTCCAAGCGTAACATAGGCGGTCGGACGGTGAAACCGGATTCCAGCCGTCGGCGGGTGAATGCGGGCGCCCGAGTTTGTGGCACAGGCGTTCCGCCTGTGATTCCACCGGCGAGACGCCGGTGCCACAGTGAGCCTCGGCGCTGTCTTCGAGAAATGCCGGGAAGGAACGCCATGCCCAAGGATTGGGTCATCTCGCCGCCGTGGTCCGGCCGCGACGCGCTCGCGGCGGCCTTGGGCATCTCGCCCGTCGTGGCGCAGGTTCTCCACAATCGCGATATCGACGACGAAACCGCCGCGCGGCAGTTTCTCAATCCGCGAATGCTGGACATTCACCCCCCCGAGGCCATGCCCGCCACGGGCCCCGCCGCCGAGCGGATTGTCGCCGCGATCGAGGCCGGCGAGAAGATCGTTGTGTTCGGCGACTACGATGTTGATGGGATCACTGGAGTGTCTATCCTCTGGCACTGCCTGTCGCTCGCCGGGGCCAACGTGGACTTCTACATTCCGCATCGACTCGAAGAGGGTTACGGCGTCAACAGCGAGGCGGTGGACGAACTGGCCAAGGATGGGGCCAAGCTCATCATCACGGTCGATTGCGGCGTCACGGCGATCGAGCCTGCCGCGCGAGCCAAGGCCCGCGGCGTGGACTTCATCATCACCGACCACCACCATCCGCACACCGACGAGGCGGGCAACGTTCAACTGCCCGACGCGCTGCTCGTGCATTCCGGCATCTCGGCGCCGGGCGAGGCCGAGTATCCCAATCCGCATCTGTCCGGATCTGGCGTTGCGCTCAAGCTGGCCTGGGCTGTAGCTCGACGTGTCTGCGGCTCCCAGAAGGTCTCTGCCGCCTACCGCGAGTTTCTCGTCGATGCCACGGGATTGGCAGCGTTGGGAATCGTTGCCGACGTGGTTCCTCTGGTCGGCGAGAACCGCATCCTCGCCCATCACGGTCTCAAGGGTCTCGCGCGAAGCAGGCTGCCTGGCGTGCGTGCGTTGATCCAGTCGGCCGGTCTGTCCGGCAAGATGTTGGACGGTTTCGACATCGGCTTCAAGCTTGCCCCGCGGCTCAATGCGATTGGCCGTCTGGGCCATGCTCGACTGGCTGTGGAGCTGCTGACTCGGGCCGATGAGGCCCAGGCGTTGCGAATCGCCGAGAACCTGGAGCAGCAGAACAAGGCTCGTCAGGCACTGCAACGCAAGATCGCGGCCGAAGCGCTGGCAATGGTGGTCGAACAAGGACAGCACACCGACACCGTCCGAGGCATCGTGCTGGCATCGAAGGACTGGCACGCCGGCGTGATCGGCATCGTGGCGAGTCGGGTGGTGGAGGAGTTCGGTCGCCCTACCGTGATGATCGCCATCGAGGACGGCATCGGCCAAGGCTCGGCGCGGAGCATAAAGCACTTCCCGTTGCACGAGGTCTTCGCGGACTGCCGCGAGCATCTGGTCAGCTACGGTGGTCATGCGATGGCGGCGGGGCTGCGGCTGGAGGCGGACAAGATCGACGATTTTCGCACGGCCTTCCAGAATCGCGCCGGCCAACTCCTGACGCCGGCCGACTTGCGGCCGAAGCTGAAGATCGACGACGTGATCGCGTTGGGCGAGTTGAACGAGAAACTCGTCGCCGACCTGGCTCGCGTCGCGCCGTTCGGGGCCGGCAATCCGAGCCCGCATCTGGCGACCGATTGGGTGGAGGTCGCGGGCGAGCCGAGGACCGTCGGGGCCAGCGGTTCGCATTTGCAGGTCAGCTTGTCAGAGGGTGGCCGGCGCTGCAAGGGCATCGCCTTCGGCATGGGCAAGTACGCGGACCCATTGATGGACCATCGCCGATGCCGCGTCGCCTTTCGGCCGATCTTGAACGAGTGGAAGGGCAGGACGACGGTCGAGATGCAGATCCTCGACTTTCAGTTTCCGGATGCGTGAGAGATGACCGACGCGCCTGATAAGACAGGATCCCAATGTGCTGCTGATCCGAAACCGCCTCAAGCCCACGGATCGCAATCCGTGGGCCTAGCCGCCGCAGTCATCCTCGCCCTGGCGGTTGCGTTCATTGCAGGCCCCGGCCTCACCGACGGCGGGCTCGGGTGGTCCGACGCGCCGCAGCATGTCGGCGGCGGCGTCTTCGTTCTCGAGTTCTGCAAGGCCCTGCCGCTGAGCGATCCACTCGCGTGGGCCGAGCGATTCTATCTCGACTACCCTTCGGTCGGGCTCATCGTCTATTGGCCGCCTGGCTTCGCGGTCGCTTTGGCATCGGCATTCGCCACGTTCGGCGTCCATGTCGTGACGGCGCGTCTGACGGTGATGCTGTTCGCATTCGCGGCAGGCTGGCTGATGTTTCGGCTCGGCCGGCGTTGGTTCGGCGACTCGACGGGGCTATTGGCTGCCTTGCTGCTGATCACTTGCCCACATGGCGCGTTGTGGCTCAACGACGTGATGCTGGAGTGGCCCGCGACGTTTTGGATTCTGCTGACCGTGTGGGCCTATCAGAAAGATCGCGATCGGCCGAAGGCCCGCTGGGCGATGCTTGCCGCCGCGGCATGGGTTGCCGCGTTTCTCACCAAGCAGACGGCGGGTTTCATCATGCCCGTGTTGCTTGTCCATGCACTGCTCAGCGCCGATCGAAGGTCGTACTTCCGCAGGCCGGCGCTCGTCGGCTCGCTCGCAATCGGTGCCGGGCTGATTGCGACGTACATCTTCATGTCGCGACCGTATACCGCGTTGTCCGGTGTTCTCCTCGAACCGTCGCCGGACTTTGGGTTCTATCCGGCGCGACTCGTCGAGATCGTGGGGCTGCCGCTACTGCCTATCGCGCTGTTGGGAATCGCGACGCTCATCATTCGCCCTTCTCGAAGGTCGCGCGGCCTGCTATTGCTGTGGTTCTTCGCATGGGTGATCTTCAGCAGCGTGATTGCCGCCAAGGAGCCACGGTACTTCTTCTTCGCGCTTGTTCCACTGATGTTCGCAGCGGTCCGATTCCTGATGCCGCGTCCGAGGTCAGGACAAACTGAAACGACGATCACCTGGTCCGGCAGTGCGGCTCGCATCGTTCTGCTCGTCGCCGTCATCGCCGTGCAGGCGGCGGTTGCCAGTTCCCGACCCACGGGACGTTTGCCGGACTATGCCGCCGCGGTCGAGATGCTGGCGAATCGGCCCGATGCCGACCTCGTGCTGGTCGATGCCGTTCGCGATGGGCAGTTTGTCTTGGACAATTATCGCAACCGACGGACGCGCGGCCGCATCATCCCCTTGCGAGCCAGCAAGTTGTTGTATGCCCGAATCGCCAGAGCGCGATGGGGTTACCAGCAGTTTGTCGACAGCGAGCAGGACATCGTCGATCTTCTGGACCACTGCGGCATTCGCTACATCGTGATCGAGTCGGCCTTGCCGCACACGCACTACACCGCCGCCGATCCGCCGCCGCGGGCGATGCTGCGCCGGTTGTTGGCGAGCGATGAGCGCTTTGTGTGCCTCGGCAATTGGCCGTTGCGATGCGATGACCCGGCGTGGCGCGATGTCGAGTTGAAGCTGTACGCCTATCCGACGTGTCCGCCTCGTCGGTCGAAGAAGATCACGCTGTCGATCCCCGCGATGGGCCGCGAAGTGGAGATCGAACTCCCATAATCCCCCCGGCTTCGCTGTCGCCGATCAGAGCCGCGACCGTGAGGGAGCGCCCTCGCCCGATCGCAAGGGCGCTCTCGCTTGAGTCCCGCCCTCCCATCCCTGCCCAGGGTCCCACTGGCCGACAATATCGCCCCCACACAAAAACCGCAGCCCGGGTTGCCACCGCGGCAAAACGTATCGTAAGTTTTGAGCGTTGACGGGAAGCCCCGAGTCACGCCGAGTCGTGTCGGCGACGCAAGCGGGCCCCCGAGAGGGTGTTTAGGATACAGGAGTGACAATGGCCCAATCCGGCCCGTCGTAAGCGGGCTTGCACTTATTTCCCTATTCTCAGCGGCGTCCGGCTCTGGCTGCCTCCTACAGAGCCGGGCGTCCATTTTTACTTTGTCGCAGCCCGCTCGACGTACTCGTCTTCGTAGGATCCATGATAGCCGCGCGCCGTTGATCCGAGAAACTATGAGCGTGTCCTCCCAGGCGGGATAATCGACCCAGGTTTGT
>CAYYPB010000045.1:0-11119 GCA_964473405.1 uncultured Planctomycetaceae bacterium | reverse complement strand
GGAAGGGGGGGGGGGGGGAAAAGGGGGAAATCCGGGGGGGGCCCGTTACTTAAAAAAAAAAAAAACATAACGCGTAAAGATGTGTATCCGCCACGCGGTAGGTGGACCTGTGACTATGCTGCTGTCTGCGTGTAAGTCAAACCGATGATCGAGGTGCTCGTCCCCGATCAGAGCCGCGACCGTAAGAGAGCGTTCGGCGCTCAGTCGGCGGGCCCTCGAATTTGTGCGGTGAGCGCTCCCTTACGGTCGCGGCTCTGACCGTACTCCGCAGACCGCTCTGTGATGATTGTAACCGCTTGTCCCCTCCCTTGCATCCGCTCGTGTTGGGCGTTGTACGTCTGCTGCTCGTCGAATATGATGCAGGCGGGGCGACCCCCGGGGCGGGGGAACATCGAATCTGTCCAAGCGAGAGCATCTGCCATGTCTGAAACCGTCAAACTACTCGTCAACGGTGAGTTTTCCGAGTCCAGCGCGACCGAGTTTACGCCTGTTTTCAACCCCTCGACCGGCGAGCAGATCGCCCAGTGCCCGATGTGCGACGAGAAGGAAGTCGCCGGCGTGATTCAAGCGGCCCGTGACGCCTTTCCCGCCTGGCGCGACACGCCGATCGTCGAACGGGCCCGCGTGATGTTCCGGCTCGTCTCGCTCATGGAGAAACACGTCGAGGACTTGGCGCGGACACTCACACGCGAGCATGGCAAGACGTTCGTCGAGTCGATGGGCTCGGTGCGACGCGGGATCGAGATGATCGAGTTCGCCTGCGGCATGCCGACCTTGACGATGGGCGACACGGTTCACAACTTGGCGTCGGACATCGACTGCGAGACGTTCCGTTATCCCCTCGGCGTTTGCGCGAGCATCACGCCGTTCAACTTTCCATTGATGGTTCCGCTGTGGACGGCGCCCATCGCGATCACGGCAGGGAACACGTTCATTCTCAAGCCGAGCGAGAAGGTTCCGCTCAGTGCGATGCATCTTGCCAAGCTCATGCGAGAGGCCGGCCTGCCGCCGGGCGTGTTCAATGTCGTGCACGGCGACAAGCGAGCGGTCGACGTTCTCCTCACGCATCCGTTGGTCAAGGCGGTCAGCTTCGTCGGCAGCACACCCATCGCCAAGTCGATCTACGAGACCGCGACGAGGCACGGCAAGCGATGCCAAGCCAATGGCGGTGCCAAGAATCACATCCTCGTCTTGCCGGACGCGGACATCGAAAAAACGGTCGGCGCCGTGAAGGTTGCAGCGTTCGGTTGTTCGGGCCAGCGATGCATGGCGGGGCCTTTGGTCGTGGCCGTAGGTGACGTCGGCGATCGGCTCGTCGAGTCTCTGGTCGCCTCGGCCGAGAAGATGAAAGTGGGCCCGACGGATCGCGACTGGGGTGCGGACATGGGCCCGGTCGTGACGCAGCAGCATCTCGAGAGCATCGAGGCGAACATCGACAAGGGCGTCAAAGAGGGGGCCAAGCTCGCACGCGACGGTCGTGGGCTCAAAGTGCCTGACGCGCCCGGCGGTTTCTACCTCGGCCCGACGGTCTTCGACGGCACGACGCCCGAGATGCATGTGTCGACGACAGAGTTCTTCGGCCCGACAGTCAGCGTGTTGCGCGTGTCGGACCTGGACGAGGCGATTGAACTGACAAACCGTAGCGAGTTCGGCAACGGCTCGGTGATCTACACGCGCGACGGCCGCGCCGCTCGCGAGTTCAAGCACAGAGCTGGAGCGGGCATGATCGGCATCAACATCGGCGTGCCGGCCCCCATGGCGATGTTCCCCTTCACGGGTCACAACGCGAGCTTCTTCGGCGATACGCACATCCAGGGTATGGACGGCATCCGGTTCTACACGAGCCAGAAGATGATCATGTCACGCTGGATGTCAGGCGGCGCAGCCGGCGAGTTCGTGACAACGCGCGGCTAGTGTATGGTCACAACTGTTCTTGCGGGTTCGCCAGGCCCCCCAGACCGAACCGCGACCGTAAGGGAGTGGCCGATCGCCAGGCCCCCCAAAACCGAACCGCGACCGTGAGGGAGTGGCCGATCCGGGCGGCCGTCGGCCGCTTCCTGACGGGCGCGGTTCGGATAGCCCGCGGGAACCGCGTAACCCATGAGAACAGCTCGGATCGAAAAACGGCAACTGATCCGGTTGCCCCTACGACGCCGCGGCGATGGCGGGTTGCGGGACTGCTCGTGCGAGCAGCGTGTGGAGGGCCATGTGGGACTCGACGGCCTGGAAGCCGAACGTCTGGATGAGACGACGGACGCCGTCCGCCTCTGAGATGTGGGTGATGTCGGCGTGTAGCGAACGGAGGCTCTCGACCATCTTGGGGTTGGCCTTCGACGCTCTGGCGAAGAAGCGCGTGGCCGTAATCACACGGTCGAGCGGGATATGGAGAACCCGGGCCAGTTCCTGTGAGGCGGCTTCCGGTTTGTCGTCGCCTACGAGTTGGATGAACTTGGCGAAGATACCTTGGTCGGATTCTTCGCCATCCGTCTTCTTTTGAGCGATCAACTGCTGGGAAGTCGCCTCGATCGACACATCGTCATCGCCCAACTCGGCCAGGGCCGCAATGGCGTTGTCGAGCTCGCTCAGACTGTTGGTGATTTCGACCAGGTCGGCGTTGGCTGCCAGGGGGTTGTTGGTTCTGCTGCTGCCATTGAGCAGGGAATCGCGATGTTCGACAACGGCCGACGCCATCCGGTCGAGCAGCCGACGGCGAACGATCAGGAGGATCTGAAGGGCTTCATCGTTTGTGTCCAAGGCACATCCCTCCCGGGGTGGTCAGTTCCTTCCGACATATCGAAGCATACGCAAGGCCGCTTCATGTCGAAGTCGGCAACACGACCGCCGCCGCGTCCGGTAAGCGCCGGCGAGAACCGTGTAGTCGTTGACGCGATCAGTGAACGCCGGACCGCACATTGAGCCGTGGATAATCCCCATAGATGCCCGGCGGCAGCGCAAGAGGGCGGCAAAGATCACGCGATAGGAAGAAGACCCGGACCATCCCCCTCCGAGGGGCTGAGTGGGTGCTTCGATTGCGTCGCCTACTCCAACGCAACGGCTCGTTCGCCGGTCGCAACGCCCATCATTATAGCACGGAGCGCACTGGGATTCCTAGCGCGATCCACCCGGCGATCAAGCACGCACGATCCGAACCCGCCGTTTGTGCCGCCGTTCGTCCGATATGTCCGTCGGTAGGTACACGCAACGCGGCAAGAGCAGTGCTCCGCGATCCGTCGACAGGCGACCCAGGCCGGGTTAGCTTGGCGATCTCCCAATCAGCTCACGTTCGGCAGCAGGGCACCGCATCATGGCGCGACGGCAAGGCAAGTCCACAGGCCCCCTGACCTACAAGACCTCCGGTGTCGATATCTCCGCCAACGATCGCATGGTCGAGAAGATCAAACACTCGTTGCAGCGGACGTTCGATCCGCGCGTACTATCACGACACGGCGGCTTCGCCGGCTGCATGCGGCTCGACTTCGCCGAGAAACTGCTGAAGCGGAACTATCGCAGCCCGGTCTTGGTGGCCGGGGCCGATGGCGTGGGCTCCAAGCTGCTGTTCGGCATCGAGCACGACCGCGTTGAGACCCTTGGTATCGACCTCGTCGCGATGAGCGTCAACGATGTCCTCTGCACCGGCGCCGAGCCGTTGTTCTTCCTCGACTATGTCGCTTGTCATACGCTCGACCCTGCTCAGATCGCCGAAATCGTCGAGGGTATCTCCGTCGGATGCGAGAAAGCGGGCTGCGCTCTGCTAGGCGGTGAGACCGCGGAGATGCCGGCCCTATACCAGCCGGATCACTTCGATCTGGCCGGCTTCTTTGTCGGCGTCGCAGAAGAACGGCGGCTCATCGACCCCAGCGGCGTCGAACCGGGCGATATCGTGCTGGGCCTCGCGTCAGACGGGATCCACTCCAATGGGTTCAGCCTCGTCCACAAAGCCCTGAAGCGCCTTCCACGAAAGGGCAGGCTGCCCGTCGATCTCGGTGAGCCGTTGATCGACGCGGTCCTGCGGCCGACACGGATCTATGTCAGGCCGGTCCTCGAGCTGCTCAGAACCTACAAGCGTAAACGCGTCGTCCGGGCCATGGCCCACATCACCGGCGGCGGCATCGAAGGCAACCTGACGCGCGTGCTGCCCGATCATTGCAGTGTGGTCGTATCTCGCAAGAGCTGGCCTGTCCCGCCGATCTTCCAACTGCTCCAGGCCGCCGGCGTCGAACGGGACGAGATGTTTCGCGTGTTCAACATGGGCATCGGGTTTGTCCTCATCGTTCGGCCTGCTTTCGCCCTGAGCGTGATGCGACAGCTCGCCAAGAGGGGTGAGCAGGTTTATCGAATCGGCGTAGTTCGGAGGGGACGGGGTCAGCTTGTGTGGCGATAGAACGCCAAGCGGCAAGCCACCGCCGGCCGACGGCTTGGAATCGCTAGCCGCTGGCTTGCTGTTTGGCGCACGAACAACCCGTCCTGTTCTAGCGTAAGACGTTGGACTATGCTTCTTTCAGAAGGCGGAGTCGCCTGCAGGTAGACTGGCATGGGCTTGATCGTTCAGAAATTTGGCGGAACGAGCCTGGCGAACGCGGAGAAGATCCACCGCGCCGCCCGACGGGCGATCCGCGCCGAGCTTGAGGGCAACCATGTCCTCGTCGTCGTCTCGGCGATGGACCAGACGACCGACGAACTCACCGACCTCGCCTACCAGATCACCGACCGCCCCAGCCGCCGAGAGATGGATCAACTCCTCTCGACAGGCGAACAAGTGTCGATCGCCCTGATGGCGATGGCGATCCACCATGCCGGACACGACGCGATCAGTCTCACCGGTGGCCAGATCGGGCTGCGCACGGACCAGGCCTTCGGCCGAGCGCGCATCCGTGAGATCACCGAGCACGACCGGATCCTCTCGCTACTCAAGAAGGGCAGCATCGTCATCGTTGCCGGGTTTCAGGGCGTGGACGAGGCATTGAACGTCACGACGCTGGGCCGCGGCGGTTCCGACACGACGGCGGTGGCGCTCGCGGCGTTGCTTGAGGCCCAGGTCTGCGAGATATATACCGACGTAGATGGCATCTACTCCGCCGACCCCCGGCTCGTGCCCGAGGCTCGCAAGCTGCCGTGCATCACCCATGACGAGATGCTGGAACTCGCTTCGCTCGGGGCGCAAGTCATGCACTCGCGCAGCGTCGAGCTGGGCAAGAACTACGATCTCACCATTCACGTTCGTAGCAGCTACACTGACGCGAAAGGAACCGACATCGTGAAGGAATCCTCCGATCTCGACCAGGTCATCGTGCGTGGGGCCGCGTTAAAGAAGGACTTGGCTCGCGTCGAGCTGATCGGCGTGCCGCATCGGCCCGGTCTGGCGAGCGAAATATTCTCGCATGTGGCCACCGGCGGCATCATCGTCGATGACATCATCCAAGTCATTCACAAAGGCGCGGCGACGGCCGATCTGAGTTTCACCATCGAGGCGGGCGACAAGGAACGCGCCCAGGCGGAATGCGACGCGCTCGCCGCCAAGATGCCCGGCATGGCCGTCGTGATTCGGGAGAATCTGTCGAAGATCTCCGTCGTTGGTGTGGGGATGCGAACACATACAGCCGTTGCCTCGCGGATGTTCGAGGCGCTGCATCAGGCGGATGTGAATATCGAGAACATCAGTACGAGCGAAATCGTCATCAGTTGTGTCATCGACGCCGACGACGGCCCGACGGCGCTGCGCGTCGTGCATGCGGCATTCGAGCTAGGCAGCGAACCAAGCGAGGCCTGAGCCGTCGCAAAAGCGCGGGGCGGCCGATCACGCATCTGATTGCCAGTTTGTATCACTCGCACAAGACAGTCGCCCCCTGGCTTGCCGTTTGGCGCACCAACACGATGCGCCCACCGAACCCATGGGTCCAAATCCATGGGCTTCGATCTGCCAGTCCACCGTGACGAGGCTCCACGATGAACCGGAGGCGATTCACCAGAAGACAACTCGCCATCGCGCTCGCACTGGCACTCCTCGCCCTGTCCGCACTGGACCACTCGGGCTATTTCGGGTCTCGTGGCAGCGACCGCGTGCGATACACCGACGCCATCGCCACGGTCATCTATGTCGCCGACGGTGACACGTTCGACATTGACATGCCAGACGGCCGCCGGGCCAAGACGCGCATCCGCCTATGGGGCGTAGACTGCCCGGAGATCAGCCACGAAGAGGGAAAGCCCGACGCCCACTTCGGCCGCGAGTCGGCCGACTTCGTCCAAGAGCATCTCGTCGGCCGCCAAGTCCGCATCGCCCTCGACCCCAATCGAACGCCGCGCGGCAAGTACGGCCGCCTGTTGGCATACGTCTACTTGGAAGACACCGGCGAGATGCTAAACGAGCTGCTCATAGCGGAGGGCCTAGCCTACGCCGACCGCCGCTTCCAGCACGCGATGAAACAGCGCTTCGTCAAGATCGAGAAACGGGCGATGAAGTCGGGCATCGGCCTATGGGAGACAGTCAAGCCCGAGCAGATGCCAGCCTGGCGACAAAGAATGGACGCCGCCGGGGCTTGGTAGGCATGGTTTTTCGCTGCCAACAGAACTACAACAGCGACTCTGGTCGTGTCGGTGGGAAGACGGCACATGGCAAGGTACGATAGCTGAGTACAAGCGGTGAAGCGGGCTCTTGGCGTGAGGCTTCGGGCCAGACAGCCCGCCGGCCGAATCTCTCAACGTGAGATTGTGCCGGTGTTGACCATGAACAAAAAGGTGAAGGTATGAAAGCAACCGAAGCGAAGTTCCTCGATTTCCTCAAGAAGACGCCGCAGTTCATCATCCCCATCTACCAGCGAACCTACTCATGGACCGAGCCCGAATGCCGACAGCTCTGGGATGATATCCTCCGAACGGGCCGGGACGACAGCATCTCCGCGCACTTTGTCGGATCCATCGTCTACATTGAGGAGGGGCTCTACCAAGTGTCGAGCCACTCACCGCTTCTTGTCATCGATGGCCAGCAGCGGCTCACGACCGTATCACTAATCATCGAGGCACTATCGCGGCATCTTGGTGACACCGAGCCGATCGACGGGTTCTCGGCGAAGAAGCTCCGCAACTACTATCTACTCAATCCACTTGAAGACGGAAAGCGCCGCTACAAGCTGATGTTGACACAGACGGACAAGCAGAGTCTGTTGGCGTTGGTGGATCAGAAAGCCTGGCCTGCGGAGCTCTCGCTGCGCGTGAAGGAGAACTTCGAGTTCTTCGAGGATCGCGTGAAGACGCTCGGTGACAAGCTCACCGCCCTCTGCAACGGACTCGCCAAGCTCGTCATCGTGGATATCTCGCTAAGCCGAGACCAGGACAACCCCCAGCTCATCTTCGAGAGCATGAACTCCACCGGACGCGAACTGAGCCAAGCCGACCTGATCCGCAACTTCATCCTCATGGGGCTCGATCCGTCCGAGCAGGCCCAACTCTACGCCGACCACTGGCGCCCCATGGAAGTGGCGTTTGGTCAGGAAGCCTATGGCAAGCACTTTGACAGCTTCATGCGTCACTACCTGACGCTCAAGACCGGTGAAATCCCCAACGTTCGCAAGGTCTATGAGGCCTTCAAGGCCCATGCTGGAAACCAGCAGATTGGTGCGCACGGAGTTGCTGCGCTTGTGGCCGACATCCACGCCTTCGCGGATCACTACTGCGCGATGGCTCTGGGCGCGGAACCCGAACAACACCTTGCCGCCGCTTTCCGTGACCTGCGTGAATTGAAGGTGGATGTGGCATACCCCTTCCTGCTCGAGTTATACAACGACTACGCTGGCGGTCTACTATCGGCTGAGGAATTCGAACGTGCCGTACGCTTGGTGGAGAGCTTCGTCTTTCGTCGTGCCGTGTGTGCAATGCCAACGAACTCGCTCAATAAGACCTTCGCCACCTTCGGTCGTGTTCTCAAGAAGGACCGCTACCTTGAGAGCATCCAGGCGCATCTCCTCTTGTTGCCCTCTTACCGGAGATTCCCGAGCAAAGACGAGTTCAATCGCGAAATACAAGTGCGTGATCTTTACAACTTCCGAAGTCGCAGTTATTGGCTGCGCAGGCTTGAGAACCACAACCGCAAGGAGCGAGTGCCTGTCCACGAGTACACGGTTGAACACATCCTCCCGCAGAATGAGAACCTCTCCCAACAATGGAAAGATGCGCTCGGGGCCGAGTGGCAGCGCGTGCAGGAAACGTGGTTGCACACTCTCGGCAACTTAACTCTGACGGGCTACAACACCGAGTACAGCGACAGGCCCTTCGTTGAGAAGCGCGACATGAAGGGCGGATTCAGGGAGAGCCCGCTGAGGGTCAACGAGGGGCTGGCCACGCTCGATGCCTGGAATGAAGATGCCATCGCGGCTCGGGCAGAACGACTCGCTGAAAAGGCCGCTCAAGTCTGGGGCGCCCCGTCGCTGGCCACTGAAGTACTCGATGGCTACCGTCCGAATGCCGAGAAATCAGAGCCCTACACGATCGACGATCACCGTCACCTTGCGGTCGGAACGCCGGTGCGAGAGCTCTTCAACGTACTGCGAAAGGAGTTCCTGGCCCTCGACCCCTGCGTGAGCGAGGAGTTCCTCAAGCAGTATGTGGCGTACAAGGCAGAAACTAACTTCGTCGATGTGGTCGCCCAGACCAAGCGATTGAGATTGTCCTTGAACATGGAGTTCCACGAACTCCATGACCCGAGAGGACTATCTAGAGATGTGACGAACCTCGGCCGCTGGGGGAATGGGGATGTGGAGGTACGCTTCAACTCACTTGATGAACTGCCCTATCTCATGGGGTTGGTGCGCCAGGCTTTCGAGAAGCAGATGGGTAATGGCGCACCCGAATGATGGCGTGTTCCAAGAACGCGCCTGTTGAGTAGGAGAGGCCGGGCTTCGCCCGGTGGGATGTCGCCTCTTCCGCCGATGTCGGGCGGGGCCCGACCTGTGCGGGGTTGGCACACTTCAGCGGAACAGCAGAAGCTGTTGACCGATGGCTGCGGGTGACGGTTGCTCGGTGGGTTTCACCGGCCGGGGCTTGGTTGGGCGACGAGCCGCCCTCTTGGGTTGCTTGCGGGCGGCGGCTACGAAGTTGTTTAGGTCTTGGAAGTCCCAGGCGCTGCGGGCTACCTGACGGCCTGATGAGTCGTGGACTGGGGTTCCGTATTGATCCACCAAGACGCGCGTGGCGAAGCGGTCGCAGCGGGCTTCCTTTTGGCGGACGTTTCTGCCGGCCTGTTTGACCAGGTAGTGGTAGAACTCGTGGAGGAATACGAACAAGACCAATTGGCTTGGCTTGGCGATTTCTATGGCGAAGGCTTCTCGCCACCAATGCGTCGCGTTCGACTGTGGCCGGGCGATGTGTGTAAGAAGCCGGTAGGGATAGGTGTTGTCTCTGCCGAGATTGATGTAGATGCGGTTCGTCGTATAGCAACATGTGCCGGAAAACTCGGCGCCGCGGCTGTAGCGGACGGCGACACGAAGTCTGTCACTTGGCCAGCCGGCGACGGCCTCTCGGAGCATCTGTTCAAGATCGCGCGAGTTTAGTCGGGTGGAGTTCTTGAAAATCATCCGTGACCTTGGTTCGAGCCCGTTCGGTTGATGTAGCCGCCAAGCGGCAAGCCTATCCTTGGCGTTTGCTCAAGGAATATGGTCCTGGGATACAACAGATCATTATCTTGCCCGTTACTGGAGCCCGGCCTGAACCAGGTCTTGCAATCGAATGATACCATCGAGCGTTGTGCCGTCCTCTGAAACGACGAGGACGGTGATCTGGCTGTCGCGCATCTGCTTGAGGCATTCGACGGCGAGCGTGTTGGGTGTGACGGTCGAGCATTTCACCGCCGGCTCGTCCGGCTCTCGGCGGCTCTGTTGCCACGCCTCGGCGGCGGTCAGGTCGCCAGGGGCCGAACAGTGCGTCAAGAGACGTCGCAGGTCACCATCGGTGAACACGCCGATCATCCCGCCGCAATCGTCCACGATGCAGGCCATCCCCAGGTGCTTGCCGGTCATTTCCAAGAGCAGGTCATTGAACGCCGAAGCTGCCGGGACAATGGGCATGTCATCGCGCGTGTGCATCAGGTCGGCCGTTCTTGTCAGGAGGCGACGCCCCAGGCTACCATCGGGATGAAATCTCGCAAAGTCCTCTTCGCCGAAACCGCGCTCATCGAGCAACACCATCGCTAACGCATCGCAAAGGGCGAGGCTCATCAGTGTGCTGGTCGTCGGTGCGAGCCCTAGGGGGCCGGCTTCAGTGAGTTTGGGGATCGGCAGCGTCACTTCGGCCAACTCCGCCAGCGGCGAGGGGCCCGGCTCGCAAATGGCGATGACATGGCCGCCGATCCGGCGAAATGCGATGACGAACTTCACGAGTTCTTCGGTTTGGCCGCTCTTGGAGAGTGCGAGCAGAACGGGGTCGGCGGCGATAGCACCGAGATCGCCATGCAGGCCCTCGACGGGATGCATGAAGATGGCCGGCGTTCCTGTACTGGCAAGCGTGGCGGCAGCCTTTCGGGCGATGAGGCCGCTCTTGCCGATGCCGGTGACGACCATTTGATTGGTGGTGGAGAGGATAAGCTTGACCGCGAGGGCGAAAGGCTCACCCGTCAGGTCTTTGAGCGCGACGAGAGACTCGGCTTGCTGGCGAAGAATCGCCTGGGCGTGTTCGACTGGATCGCTCAACGCATGCTCCGTGGCGCATGACCGGGAACAGGGGCGGCCCCGGCTCGCTTCGATTCAAGGTCGCCCAACCAACGGCGAGGCTGACGCGACGATACGACACGGCCTGCGCCGGCCCCATCGTTGACCGTCACGCTATGGTGCGGGCCTGTGCTCGTCGTCCAGATCATCGCCGAGATCGAACTCGTCATCAATCTTGAAATCGTCGCTGTCGAGGTCCGTGAGGTCGCTATCGAGATCGGCTGCCGCGAGATCGCTGGTGGATCCGCCGGCCTCGCCGAGATCCGGCGTCTTGGCGATGTCGAGATCGTCGACAGCCCCGATATCGGCGGGGCTCGATGGCGAGGCTTTGGTCCCTGCGGCATCCGCGTTCCGAGCCGCCACCGCGGTTCTCACCGGTGGGGAGCTGTGGCGCGACGTCACTCGCAGCTTGCTCGCCCCAGGCC
>CAYYPB010000044.1:0-11201 GCA_964473405.1 uncultured Planctomycetaceae bacterium | reverse complement strand
TCGATTAGCACATGCGCGTTGATGCCGCCGAAGCCGAACGCACTGATCGCCGCGCGGCGCGGCATTTGATCATCCCTTCGTTTCCACGGAGCTGGGTCGCGCTGCACGCGAAACGGACTTCCCTCGATGGGCATGCCCTTGCCGGGGCGCTCGAAGTTGGCCGACGGCGGCAACGTGCCCTCTCGCATGGCCAGCATGACCTTGATCAGACCCGCCGCGCCGGCGCCCGTCAGCAAGTGGCCGACCATCGACTTGATCGAGCCGATAGGACACTGACCGGCTCGCCAGGGAGCGTCCTTCCAGAGCGTTCTCAAGCTCTCGATTTCAACGGCATCGCCGATCGGCGTGCCCGTCCCGTGACACTCTATGAGGTCCACACTCTCGGGCGTCCAGCCCGCGGCGGCGTACGCCTGGCGCATGGCCCGAAGTTGACCCTCGCAGTCCGGCGCAAGCAGGCTGCCACCCATGTCGTTGGACAAGCCTATCCCGCGAATGACACCATAGACTCTGTCGCCCGCCGCCACGGCGTCGTCCAGCCGCTTGAGCAGCACGATGCCGGCACCCTCGCCGACGAGCAATCCATCCGAACGCGCGTCGAACGGCGAGCAACGGCCCGATGACGAAAGGGCGCGAAGCTGCGTGAAACCCATTTGCGTGTAGAGACATTCTGGTCGTGACACGCCACCGGCGAGCATGGCGTCGGCGCGACCTTCGGCGAGTTCGTCACAGGCGAGCTTGAGAGCGTAGAGCGACGACGCGCAAGCCGCATCCAGCGTGTAGCAACCGCCACCCAACCCCAGCGATTCGGCCAGCAGCGCCGCCGGCAGGCCCGTGACCTTGGCGTTCAGCGGGTTGAGACTCTCCGTGTCATCCCGAACAGCGCTTTTGGCCGTGACGCAACGGGAAGCGATTCCCGTTGGGTTGCGGCTAAACAGCCGCCGCTCGAATGCCTTGCCGAGTATCTCCCGCGTGATCGCCGATGAACCGTCGGTCGGCAGCGCGATCGCGGCGAGAATCACGCCCGCGCGATCCCTCGAGACCGCATCGCTGGTGCCATCCTCGAACGCCCGACGACCGGCATGTAGCACCATATGATAGAGCGGATCGAGCGTGCGCAGGCGCTCGGGATCGATCGCCAAGCCCGTGGGGTCGAGCGCAAAGTCCTCGACGAAGCATCCGCGAAGTGAATAGACCTTGTCCGGTGCCGGGCCGTCGGCCAGCGCCGCCTGTGGATCGAGTACCCAACGATCGGCAGGCACGTCGCGCGCCATGTCACGACCGTCGACGATGTTCCGCCAGAAGCGCGGCAACTCCGTCGCGCCGGGAAAGACGCCTCCCATCCCGACAATCGCAATCGGTGGACGCGTCTCCACGCCGGAACTCCCCCTCTAAGATGCGGCGTCCAGAAGCCTGTCGCGAGCGAACGCCTCATGCAGCGCGGCATCGGCGACGCATTCATAGCCCTCGATTCGAGCGACGACCGAGCCGTCCCTTGCTACGAACGTCACATCGCCCGTCATCGTACGGCTCGTTTGCGAGCGAACCTGAAGAACCACCGAAACGCCATCGGCCGGGAACATCGTCCTGTACTGACGGTAGCTTCCGAACCCGACCGGCAACGACACCGCGTCGAGCATCTCGCGGCACCAGAGGATGGCCGTCTGAAAGGCCGCGTCGATGGCCAGCGGATCGGTGAGCCAATCGCTGCGAATCGGCTCGGTCATCCATGCACCAGGTGACGGTCGCGTTCGAACGGCCGCTACCATGCCGGTCGGCGAGTAGCCGTCGATGCGTTCGATCGCACGGAGCACCTCGCCGTGAAACAACACGTCGGCGTAGGCCCCTGCCACGCCGCGGCCGTATGCTCTCTCGACCAATCCCGGCGACGAGTCGAACACAGGCGCCTCAGCAGGCCGCGTCGTCAAGACGACCGTGGCGCGGACATGCGACAGCTCCTCGCCGTCGGCGCAAACACTCCTCAACTCGACATCCACATCGAACACGTCGCCGCTTCTGCGAGGCGCGGCCGTGTAGAAACGGAGCGAGGCCGAACCCCCGTCGAGAACTACACCCTTGAGAACGCGAAGATTGTCCAACCCCTGCAAGCACAAGCCGGGGTTGGCGTGTGTCGCCGCATGTGCCAACCACTCCATCGCGACCGCAACGGGCAGAACCGCACGGCCGTCCAGCACGTGCGATCGCAGGAACGGGTGGCTGGCGACGCCGAGCGATCGGTCGAAGGAAAGAGACATCTCCGTGGCACCAAAAACCAAAGTGTGGCACAGGCGTACCGCCTGTGATCCCACCGGCGAGACGCCGGTGCCACAGCTTCCTTCGCGACCTTCGAACGACGACCCCAGGACAACCTCCACGGATCCGTCGGCCGCGTTGCTCAACTCGTCCGCAACCGCCTCGCCGCCGGCCTGCGGCGGAATCAGCGAAACGCCCAGCTTGTCAAACTCTCGCTTGAGGCCGGGGCCGACCATGCCGCCGTCCCACGGGCCGAAGTTGAGCGAGACGACTCGACAATCAGGCAGCCTCGCCGTCAGCCGTCGAGCGATCTTGTTCAACACCTCGTTGGCCACGGCGTAGTCCGCCTGGCCCGCGTTGCCGCATCGACCGCTGACCGATGAGAACAGGACGATATGCCGAAGGTCCGACGGCGTGACCGCATCAAGGATCGACCGCAGACCGCGAACCTTCGTGTCGTATACCGCCGCGAACTGATCGGGCGTCTTGTCGACGATGCGTCGGTCCTCGATCATGCCGGCCCCGTGAATCAGGCCGCGCACCGGCCCGAGCTTGGCAGTCAAGTCACTCATCGCAGCCCGAACGGCCCCGCTATCGCACACATCGACGCTGCGATAGGTGACTTGCGAGCCGGTTTCGCCGATGCGATCGAGGTTCCGCCTGACCTCTCGCGCGGCGATGATGCGACGGAACGACTTCTCCAATTCGACAGGCGTGGGCCGACGCCCGGTAAAGGCCGGGTCGTTCTCGACGAGTGCGGCCTTGATCTGACGGTCGGAGTCCAGGCCCGTTAGCCACGGCGGCTCTTGCTCTGACAACGTCGTGCGACCGAGCAGAACGAGCGTGATGCGACAATGCCGAGCCAGCGCGAGCGCCGCCTCCGCCGTCACGCCACGAGCCCCGCCAGTGACGACGACCACGTCGCCAGCGGAGACAGCCGACTGCCCTTCGGTGATAATCGCCGGGGTCAAATCGAGGCCTCGCCGACTGCCGGCGTCGAGACCGATTTCGATCGGTCCGCTGGTGCGCAATTCCGCCACGATCGCGGCGGCAGCCGCCCTGGAATCATCCCATGTGCCCGCCACATCCAGGGCGCGGCACGTCACATTTTCCCATTCCCGGTCGGCCGTCTTCGTCAGACCGGCAAGGCCGCCCTGCACCGGGTCGAACGCCCCGCCCAGAAGGCCGAAGCCGCCGTCCATGCGAGAAACCGTAGCCAGAAGTGCCCCGCCCATGTCGCATGCGGAACGAAGCGTGCCAGCCAACGACTTCGCCAGCGCAAACGCCTGACGGTGCATGGCGTCGGTGGCCGTGGTACCGAGCAACTCATCCGAGCGGCCTGATGGAGCGACGAAAATGAGCCCGCCCACGGGATGCTTGATGGTCTCGATCTGCCCGGTCGCGGGAATGAGGGCGGCAGGGCACCCTGCAGCTTCCAGGCGGGCGACGATTGCGGAGGACAGGCTGCCGCCGTCGTCGGTCACGAGGATCGCATGGCCCGGTGCAACGGGAAGCTCACCGGCAGCGGCCTCGCGAAGATCGACGAGCCCCAGGACGCGGCGGTTCAAGTCCGCCGGCGGCTCTGCCTTCAGGCCCGACTCCTCAGCGATGGGCTGGGGGGTCGGCTTCTCATACGGTGCCGCCGGTGCGACATCATCGGCTTGCGAGTCGGACGTCTTCTGACCCGTGCAGTATTCGACAATCTGATTCAGTGTTCGCAGGCTGCCCATGTATTCCGGCTGAACGGAGGGCAACTCCGGCATGCGAGCCTCGACGGCGGCGAGAATCTCCACGCGTTTGATCGAGTCGATGCCCAGATCGGCCTCCATGTCCATCTCGAGGTCCAGCATCTCGGCGGGGTAGCCGGTCAACTCGGCGACGACCTCCAGCAGCGCGGCGGAGAAAGCCCCGGTGTCAATCGATCCGTCGCTGGAGGATGCGTCATCCGACGTGGCGGACGAGTCCCGCCCGGGATCGGCATCGCCGTCCTCCGACGATCCAAGAGCCGTCGCGATGAAGTCTACGATCTGCGACAGCTTGCGGATGTCGCCCATGTACTCCGGCGAAACGCCCTCGAAACCGGGTATCTGCTCTTCGAGTGCGGCGACGATCTCCACGCGCTTGATCGAGTCCACGCCCAGGTCCGCCTCGATGTCCATGTCGAGATCGACCATCTCCGCCGGATAGCCCGTCTTGTCGCAAACGACGGCGATGACCTGCGAGTCGATGGCGTCGCGGCCGACCACACTGTCCGTGGCAGGGCTTTGGCACAGGCGTCCCGCCTGTGGAACCACCGGCGAGACGCCGGTGCCACACTTCTCTTCGCATGCCGCCGGCGCGCTCGGTGTCGTCAAGGCGGGAGCGGGGGAAGGTATCGCTGGAGCGGGCGCTGCGGGCACGTTGGGCTGGTCCTCAACGATCGGATCGACTCGCTCGGGGTGAGGCAATGAAGGCGACGAGTGGGCGGGCTCCGCGACAGGCTGAATCGCGACTGTCGCAGGCGCCGACGGCGCGGCGCCCTGCTGCGAGGGCAACAGTCGCCGCTGCTTTTCGAGAAGCCCCTGCAAGGAGCGATGGGCCTGTTCCTGTCCCTCGAGGAACCGTTGGTGAGCCTCGGCGGTCTGCTGCTGTAGCCGCTGCATGGCATCGAGGCCATGCTGGACAAGACGCATGGCATCCGACAACACTCCACTCGGCGGCGATGCGACCGGAGGATTCGCGGACGGGGCGGCCTCGTGCGAACGCGGCGACGACGACAAGACCTCCGCCGCGCGTGGAGCATCCTTCGGTACGCCCCCCCCGTCAGGTTGCACGTTGTCACTTACTTGATTCGATCCTTCTGATGGAATCGCGGCAGTACCGATGTCGAGCATCTTCTCGGCGCGCGAAGGCAGTTGTGGCACAGGCGTCTCGCCTGTGGTCTCACCGGCGGGACGCCGGTGCCACAGTTCGGTTGCGGCCTGCGCGACGGGCGGGCGGGCGGAGGTCTTGCCAACGACCGCCGACGAGGCGGCCCGATAGTTCGCCCCGACGAGCGGCACGACCATGCGCGGCTTGCGCGGCTCGACGGCTCGCCGCTCCCAACGGGAGAGGTCCACCGAATGGCCCCGCGCCGCAAGCTTGGCAAGCACCAAGGCAAGGTCGACCATCGCCGAACGCCGGCCGGCCGAGGCATCCATCGCCCAGACGGCATGCGGCCGGTCCTTCAAGATACTGCCGACGAGGCCGGTCAGCACGGCTCGCGGCCCGACCTCGACAAACGTACGCACGCCCGCGTCGAATAGGTTCTCGACCTCGCCCACGAAATCGACCGGCCGGATCAACTGCTCGGCGAGCAACTTGCGCGTCGCGGCGGGATCGGCGGGATACGCCTGGCCCGTGGTGTTCGCGAAGACGGTCGCGGCACCCGCGTCGAACGCGACCGCTTCCAAGGCGTTGCGGAATGGTTGAAGCGCCGTGTCCATGAGCGGACTGTGAAACGCTCCGGAGACCTTCAGCGCCTTGGCGGCGAAACCGCGCTGCTTGCAAGCCGCAGCCGCGCGGCCGATCGCCTCGCGCTCGCCGGACAGCACGTTCTGCTCGGGTCCGTTGCGGTTGGCGATGACCAAGTCGAGATTCTCGTCGGCCAGCATCCGCTCGATGGCCGTGACCGAACCTTTGACGACCAACATCGCGCCGCGATCGCCGCCGCCGTCGGCCATGAGCCGTCCCCGCAGCCGCGAGAGCCGGTGCAGCGTCTCGGAGCCGAATCGGCCGGCGGCGCACAAAGCCACGAGTTCGCCGTAGCTATGCCCAGCCGTCACGTCGGAACGAACGCCGAATCGCTGAAGCACGTGAGCCATGCCCAGGCCGAGCGCCCCCAGTGCCGGTTGCGCGACATCGGTTCGCGTGATCGCCTCGGCCTGGCGAGTTCGCACCGACTCGTCGAAGGTCGGACGGGGATAGACGCAATCGAGAAGTCGCATTTCGTTCGGATCGGCCGCGGCTTCTGCCTGAGCGAACGCATCGAGCAGTTCTGGGAAGGTGCAGGCCAACTGACGGCCCATGTTCACGTACTGACTGCCCTGGCCGGGAAACAGCAATGCGACGCTACCCGGCGCATCGCCGCAGCCGTAGAAGACGTTCGGCAGTGCCCAACTCTCCTCGCCCGACGAAGCCATCAGCCGAGTCTCAACCTCCGACAACAGTTGCCCCGAGTCCGCATCCGGCCCCAACACGATCAACAGCCGATGCGCGTGGCCGCGGGAGAACGCCTCGCGAGACCTCGCCGCGTCATAGGCCAATCTCTCGGCGCTGCCGGAAGATCCGCCCACGGCCTCTCGCCAGTCGCGGACCTGCGACTGCACGCCGCCGATCGTGTCCGCCGAGAAGGCGAGGATCTGCACGGACCCGTCCCATGCGACTTCGGGCAGTGCCGCGCGATACTCTTCGATCGCTGCGTGGAAGTTGCTCCCGCCGAACCCGAACGCGCTCACACCCGCCCGACGGGGACGACCCTCCCTGGGCAGCCAGGGGCGCGACTCGGTACTCAAGTAGAACGGGCTGGACTCCACGGCCATTTTGGGGTTGGGCGCGTCGACCTTGATCGTCGGCGGTAGCGTCCTGTGGTGGATCGCCAATGCCGCCTTGATGAGACCGGCAACGCCGGCGGCCGCCTTGGTGTGGCCGATCTGCGACTTGACCGATCCGAGCGCACACCAGGAGCCGTCACTCTTGGCATCGCGGAAAACGTTGGTCAACGATTCGAACTCCGTCGCGTCGCCGACCTTCGTGCCAGTCCCGTGGCCCTCGATGAGTTCGATCGTCTCCGCCGAGAAGCCCGCCTGGCGATAGGCCGCGTGCAGGGCCCTTGCTTGACCTGCTGCGTGCGGGGCGTAAATGCTCTGCGATCGACCGTCGCTCGAGGTGCCCATGCCTTTGAGTACGGCATAGATCCGATCGCCGTCGCGCTCGGCATCGGCGAGACGTTTTAGCACGACGAGACCGACTCCTTCGCCGAGGACGGTCCCGTCGGCGTTGCTGGAGAATGGCCGAGCATCGCCCGTCGGCGAAAGGGCCGGCGTCTTGCTGAAGCACATGTACATGAAGATGTCGTTCAGCGTGTCCGCGCCACCGGCCAACGCCATCTCGGAGCGTCCCGTCTGCAACTCCATCATGGCCAGATGAATCGCGCTGAGCGAGCTGGCACACGCGGCGTCGACCGCGCAGTTCGTGCCGAGCAGATTCAGTCGATTGGCGATTCGCCCCGCCACGACGTTGCCCAAGAGACCGGGGAACGAGTTCTCCTGCCACGAGACATAGCTGTCGGCGATGCGTTCGACGACATCCTCGGCGACGGTCGGATCGACGCCCGCCTCGGCCAGGGCGCGCCGCCAGAGCGGATGACCCAGCCGCGCCGTCAGCGGCATGACCAACTCCTGTGTGCCGGTGATGCCGAGCAAGACGCTGACGCGATCTCGGTTGAACTCGCGATGCTCGCCGTAGCCGGCGTCCTGTAGGGCCGCTTTGGCCACCACAAGGCTGAGAAGCTGCGTCGTGTCGGTGGCTTCGAGAATCGCCGGCGGAATCCCGAACTCCGTCGGGTCGAAGTCCGTCGGCGAGAGGAACCCGCCGCGCCGGCAGTAGGTCATGTCGGGCGCTTTCGGGTCGGGGTCGTAATAGTCCTCGACAGACCAATGCGTCTCGGGTACGTCGCCGATGCCGTCACGGCCTTCGCGGATCATCCGCCAGAACTCGGGGAGGTTCTTCGCGCCGGGGAACATGCAGCCCATGCCGATGATCGCAATGGGGCAGGCCACGTCGCGTGCGTCGTCTCTCGTATTTCGGTCGTTCACTGCTGTCCTTTGTTTACAGGTGCATCTCCGCCAAAGCTAGGCCCAGGGATTGCGATCCCTGGGCTTGGGCCGAGCGATACAATCATCAGCCTCACCCGTCGCTCAACAACTCGTTGATCTCATCCAATTCGAGCGGTTCAAACCGCTGCGCGGCGGGGGGGAGTACGACGCCCTGAGCTCGCAGCCAATTCACGCGCGTGAGTACGGCAGCGCCGAACATCAAGTTCATCGCCACGGTCACGACGCGACGGCTTCCCTGCTCCGCGACGGAACTGCCGCGAACCCACTCGTTGAACGCGCCCATCCCGGGGCCACACCAAATCTGATAGTCCACCTTCCGGGTCGACTCGCCCGCGTTGGCCCAGTTCGACGAACGACCCAGGTATGACCGAAACACCAGCGCCATCTTGTGTTTCGGATCGGCCTCTGCTCGCTCGATCTGCTTCGGATCGCGCGATTCGAAGAACCGTCGCGTCTCGCCCCATGCCTCTTCCAGCGTGCATTTGAAGAAGTCTCGCTCCAAGACCTTTCGCTGTGCCGGGGGCAGTTCCGCGAGGCCGCCGCAATCGCGATAGAGATCGTGGAGCTTGCGAGCGCGAACGGGAAACATCGTCCCCCACTTGAGTACTTGCACCTTCGCGCCCATCTCGAACATGTCCGCCGATGGTGCCATCGCAACGTCAGCCTGGCCCGCTCGGCAGAGCATCTCGCGAACGGTCGGCGAAGTCCCGGCCTCGACGCAAGCCTGATTGACCGAGCCTGTCAGCACATAAGCCGCGCCCATCGCAAAGGCCGCTGCAGCCGACGCCGGCGTGGCGATTCCGCCAGCCGCACCGACGCGGAGCGGTTCGGCATAGTCATACTGCGTCTGAAACTCGTCACGCAGGGCGAGCATCGCCGGCAACAACGAGACGGCGGGGCGATTGTCCGTGTGCCCGCCCGAGTCGGCTTCGACCGTCAGATCGCCGGCGACGGGGATGGACCGCGCCAGTGCCGCCTGCTCCGCTGTGATCTCCCTCGCTTCGACGAGGGTTTGAAGCATCGTCTCCGGCGGCGGTGAGAAGAACTTCCTCGCCACTTCAGGCCGCGAGACCTTGGCGATGACCGCGTTGGGACAGATGATCCGCCCATCGTCCTTCCGATGGATTCCACGAACGCGATATCGAACGAGCGGCAGCGTCAGGTCCAGATAGGCTGAGGCGCTGACGAGCTTGATATTGCGACGGAGGTACAAATCAACGATCGCCGCTTCGAGGTCGGGCTCGTTGGGGCTGTGAATGAGGTTGAAACCGTGCGGAGCATCACCGCCGCTGCGCTGCAGGCGGTCGATGGCGGTCTCCACCTCGGCGAGCGTCAGCCCGGCGGCGCCGAAGAAGCCGAGCATCCCCGCCCGGCCCATCGCCTCGACCATCTCGACCGAGGAAATGCCATTGGCCATCGCACCGGCAACGTAGGCATAGCGAAGGCCGTGGGCCGCGAGGAACGCCGGATCGCCGAGCCATGCGGGGTGCAACGCGGGAGCCAAGGCACGCAGCGCGTACCGAGCCGAGTGTCCGGCCGTATCCGCACCGAGGACGGCCCGACCGTCGAGACCGAACGCCGGCTTTCCACCCTGATCCACGACATAGAGCGGGCGATTCACTTGACGCAGCGCACCGATAGCCGCCGCCTCACCCGCCGCCGGTGCCCCCTCGTCGGCCATCCACCAGCCGATCGGCGGTCGCGTGCCGAGCGAAGCCGTGTCGATCGCCACGGCGGAAATCTCACCGTCGGCCGTCTGAAGACTGACTTCGGCGCCGTCACCTTCCAGTGGGAGACGCCGCGTCATCTTCACGCCGAGATCGAGCAGGACGTTGCACCCTGCGAACATCGTGCCGACGGCGAGCTTCGCGCCGACCTTGGCGCCATCTACCGCAGCCTGGGCCAGCGACGGGGTTTTCTCGGTTGTCGAACTCGTAGGTTCATTCATGCTCGATCCCTCGTACGGACGGCGATTCGGCGCGATTCAGTTCATCGCGCGACAACAACGCCGCCGGCAACTGGAACACCGTGCCCTCATCGGCCACATGCAGCTCCTCGACCGTTTGGGCTCCGAGTCCCTTCAGATGCTCCAGCACAGCCTCGACGACCGACTCGGGCGTACTCGCGCTGGCGGTCACCGCCATACACTCGACGCCCGCAAACCAGTCTCCTCGCACGTCGGCCGGGCCGTCGATCAGATAGCTCCGCATCCCGCGCGACAGGCCTTTCTCGACGAGACGAGCCGCGTTGCTGGAATGTCGCGAACCGACAACGAGCAGCACATCCGCGCCGCGATCGGCCAGCGCCTTGACCGCATCTTGCCGATTCTGCGTCGCATAGCACACGTCGTCGGTCGGCGGCAAAGCCAAGTACTCGAACCGATCGCGAAGCGCCGTGGTCACATCTCGCGCGTCGTCGACGCTGAGCGTCGTTTGCGTCAGGACCATCAGCTTCTCGTGCGGCGGCAACTCCACGGTCGCCGCTTGCGCCACATTCTCAACCAGCGTAATGTGGTCCGGCGACTCCCCCATCGTGCCGATCACCTCGTCGTGCCCCGCGTGACCGATCAGGACGATGTGGTATCCCTGCCGCACGAAACGGTGAACCTCGAGATGCACTTTCGTCACGAGCGGACACGTCGCATCTATCAACTTCAGCGAACGGGCAGCAGCCTGCTCGTGTACCGCCGGCGACACGCCGTGGGCACTGAGAATCGCCACCGCGCCACTCGGCACGTCGGCGAGTTCTTCAACGAACACCACCCCCCTGCCGCGAAGATCGACGACGACGTGGCTGTTGTGAACGATCTCTCTGCGGACATACACCGGCGAGCCAAACGCTTCGAGCGCCAGCTCGACGACTTTGACGGCCCGATCCACACCGGCACAAAAGCCGCGCGGGCTCGCAAGCAGGACTCGCATCTCACCTCCCAAATCGCGCGGACGAGGCGCTGAGGTCGCCCCCCAATCGTTTGGGCGAAACACCGTATGATAGCCGAGGATACCCCACCCCTTCCAGGGCAATGGGCCCGATCGGCCTGAGGCGGGTCCATGACAGTTCAGGCGATTTGCGAATCAGCCGCATGGCATGTGATAC
>CAYYPB010000043.1:0-11326 GCA_964473405.1 uncultured Planctomycetaceae bacterium | reverse complement strand
TCAGAGGCCCGCCGCCTCGCCTTCACGTGCTGGTGGTGGTTTTTGTCAGTCGCCTTCTGGACCTTCGCGAAAAGGCGTTCGTCCACGTAAGGCCCTTTTTTCAAACTTCGTGACATCGTGCGTTTCCGTTCCTACGGAGGCCTACTTTCGCCGTTTCAGTGACACCTGCCCGAATCGCTTGCTCTTGCGACGCCGCAGGATGCGACGATTCGATCGGTTGCGGGGCTTCCGCGTCCGGCCACCCTTGGCCAACTTGCCGGTCGGGCTGCAGGGATGACGACCGCCACCGCTCTTGCCTTCGCCCCCCCCCAGCGGGTGCGCGACGGGGTTCATCGCCACACCGCGAACGTGCGGCCTGCGTCCCATGTGCCGCTTGCGGCCGGCCTTGCCCAACTTGATATTCTTGTGCTCCAGGTTCCCGAGCTGACCGATGGTCGCACGGCACTCGGCCCTGACCTGACGCATTTCACCGGACGGCAGAATCAACGTGGCCCAGTCGCCTTCGCGGGCCGCCAAGCGAGCCGCACCACCAGCCGATCGAACCAACTTGCCACCCTGACCGGCATTCATCTCGACGTTGTGGATGTCCATCCCAATCGGGATGTCCTTCAGCGACATCGCGTTGCCCGTCTTTGGCTCGGCCTCCGAACCACTCAGCACCGTATCGCCGGCCTTCAAGCCGTGCGGCGCGAGGATGTAGCGAATCTCGGCGTCCTCGTACTTCACGAGGGCGATGAAGCAATTGCGGTTCGGGTCGTACTCGATCGCCTCTACCGTGGCGACCATGCCGTCCTTGTTCCGCTTGAAGTCGATGATGCGGTACAGCCGCTTGTTGCCACCACCCCGAAACCGCGAGGTGATGACCCCATGATGGTTGCGGCCACCGGTCTTCGGCAACGGGCGGCACAGCGACTTAGCGGGCCGGCGACGCTTGTCCGTCAGCTCCGCGTAGTCATTGACGCTCGCGTTACGCCTTCCCGGCGTGGTGCGGTTGTATTTCCTGACGCCCATGACAATCCGCCCTAGAACTACCTAATCCAATCAGCGACCCACAGGCCGCCCTGCTCAACTCACCCACCCGCTCGACAGAACCAGACCCCACAAGGGCCCAACCCTAGAACAGGTCGATGTGACACTCCGGCGTCAAAACCACCACGGCCTTCTTCCAGTGCCGAGTCGTTCCGATTCGCCCTCGATAACGTCGCCGCTTGCCCGACTGAAGGCTTGTGCGAACCTTCTGAACCCGGACGTTGTAGATCTTCTCGACCGCGCTGCGAATCTGCGGCTTGCTCGCATCGGGATGAACCTCGAAGCTGTAGGCTCCGCCGCGACCCGGCCGCGTGCGCGTCGCTTCGTATGACTGCCGGCTCTGGTGCGTACCCTTCTCCGTAACGAGCGGCCGCCTGATGATGTGGTATATATCCATTGCTTATGCCTCGGCGGCGTGACCCGCCTTGACCGGATCCGAAACCAACGCCGCAAACGCCTCGGGCGTGAAGATCAGGTGCTTCGCCCGCAGGACGTCGTACGCGTTCAGATCACCAACTACTTTCATGTCCACGGCCGGAATATTGCGGCCGGATTTCAACAGGTTCGGCTCCGCCTGACCCAGAGCGAACAGAGCCCCTCGGCTGGTGTTCGTGGCCTTGAGAATCTTGGCCATCTTCCCCGTCGCCGGAGCGTCGAAGACCAACCCCTTGACGATCAGGGCCGTGCCGGACATCGCCTTGGCCAGAATCGCGGAGTTGCGAGCGAGTCGCCGCATCTTGCGATTCATCTTCTGCCCAAAGTCGCGATTGATCTTGGCAAACGCATGACCACCGCCCCGCCGCACCGGCGTCCGAGCATTACCGGCCCGTGCCCGACCCGTGCCCTTCTGACGATAGAGCTTCCGGGAGGACCCCTGCACCATGCCGCGACTCTTCGTCACGGCCGTACCCATGCGACGGTTCGCTCGATAGGCAATGATGGCCTGCTTCAAGAGGCTGTAGCGGACGCGCCCGCCCATGAGGGCCTGATCAAGCTTCTCGGTGCCGACCTGCTTGCCGGCGGTGTCTAATACTGGTATCTCAATCATGACTTACCGAGCCAATTCCCGCAGCCAACCTACAACCAAAAAAGGCCGCCGAGCCTCCCGGCCAGCGACCTTGCGATCCACTATCCTTTTGTCGTCGCCAGGGAAACCATGACGAAACCACCCTTGGGCCCAGGAACCGCGCCCTTGACCAGAAGCAGGTTTCGGTCGCTATCGACACCCACGAGCTTGAGGTTGCGAGCGGTCCGACGTCGGCCCCCCATGCGACCGGACATTCGCTTGCCCTTCTTGACGCCACGGCCCTCGCCCAGGTCGCCCGAGCCACCGATGCTGCCGCCATGGCGGTGCATCCGCTCGACACCGTGGGACGCCTCCATGCCGGAGAAGTTGTGCAGCTTCATCACGCCCTGGTAGCCCTTGCCGATGGTCGTGCCTACGATGTCAACAAACTTGACATCCTGGCTCGAAAACATCTCGACCGTCACAACATCGCCTACGGCCTTGTCCGTCGCCTCAGCCAAACGCACCTCGCGGACATACCGCTTGGGCAGCGTACCGGCCACACGGGCGTGGCCGACCTCGGGCCGACGGCAACGAGACGGCTTCTTGTCGAGAAAGCCGAGCTGCACCGCTTCATAACCATCCCGCGCCTTGGTCTTCACCTGAAGAACAGAACACGGTCCAGCCTGAACAACCGTCACCGGAATCGCCGCGCCGTCTTCACCGAAGACACGCGTCATCCCGACTTTCGTTCCTAGAATGGCAGCCTTCATGAGGCACCAACCCCTTACTTCGATGCGGATTCCCGCACGGTCGCGCGATACAACTCACGCGATTCTAAGGTCAAACTTGCATTAGGGGGTTCAACGAGATCAAGCAGAGGAACAATCGCCAGCCGTCATGGGCCGCGAAGGTTCGTGCTCTAGGCCTTGATCTTCACAAAAACACCCGCAGGCACCACGAGCCGGTTCAAGGCTTCAACTGTCCGCGCAGTCGGCTCGAAAATATCGATCAGGCGACGATGCGTACGCATCTCAAACTGTTCGCGCGACTTCTTGTCGATGTGTGGACCTCGCAAAACCGTGTATCGCTCGATCCGCGTCGGCAGCGGGACGGGCCCACGAACGCGGGCACTGGTCCGCTTCGCCTGCTCGACGATCTCGACCGCCGAGCCATCCAACGCTCGATGATCGTAGGCTTCCATGCGAATTCGAATGCGATCTAACGCCACGGTTCTTCCTCATGTCCACGCCGTCCGGGACGGCAACAGGCTTACCCCTGCCTGGGTAAAGCCAAGACGGGCAATGCTACCACCCCCGCCGGCCCTGTCAACCCCCTGTCGCCAGTTTTTCTCGCAATTCCTCAGAGCCCCAAGTTCTGCGGTGGCAACGCCTTAGAGATGGCGGGGGCACGACGCGGCTGACTGAGCATATTAGCGATCTCCCCCCCCGGGGGGGAGAGCCGGGGGATGCGGGGGGGGCCGCGCCCTACACGGTGTATCCGAACCGCTCGAGGAGCTGCTTCTGGTGGGCCGGCGGCATGGGTGAGTACGTCAACGGCTCCATGGAGTAGCTCGCCCGCCCCTGCGTGAGTGTCCGCAACTTCGTGGCGTACTGAAACATCTCCGCCAGCGGTACATGTGCATGAACCACGCGATCATTCCCTCTCAGATCGGTGTCTTGAATCAACCCACGGCGAGCGCCCAAGTCGCCCGTCACGGTGCCGAAGTGCTCGTCCGGCGACTGCACCTCCAGCCGCATGATCGGCTCGATCATCACGGGAGAAGCCTTCTGCACAGCCGCGTCGAACGCGAATCGCGCAGCCGTCTCAAAGGAAAGCTCACTGCTGTCGCTTTCATGCTGCTTGCCGTCCAGCAGCGTGACGCGAACATTGAGCAGCGGATAGCCCGCCAGCGGGCCGATCTGCATGCAGTCGTGGACGCCTTGCTTCACAGCCGAAACATACTCAGGTCGCAATGTGCCCTCGGGCGAGGCGTCCACGAAGTCGAACGTCTCGTCCCCATCGGGCGATTCGAACGGCTCGACGCGCAGCGTTACGACGCCATATTGCCCCGACGTGGCTGTCTGACGGATGAAGCTGCCCTCGGCCTCGGCCACCTGCGTCACCGCCTCCCGATAGGCCACCAGCGGACGGCCCACATTCACCGGCACGCGAAACTCGTGTTCGAGTCGGTACGCCAGCACCTCCAGATGCAGCTCGCCCATCCCGCTCAGGATCGTCTGGCCGGTCTCCTCGTCGGTCTTGTGCTGAAACGTCGGATCCTGACGCTCGAGCTTGGCCAGCGCGTCGGTCAGATTGTCGCGATCTCGCGTGCTCTTCGGCTCGACCGAAACGCTCAGCACGGGCGCGGGGAACTCGATCCGGCCCAGGACGATCGGGTCCGTCGCGTCGCAAAGTGTGTGGCCCGTCACCACCGTCTTGAGGCCGACGCAAGCCACGATATCCCCCGGAAGGGCCCGATCCATCTGGACGCGCCGCTTGGCGAACATCCGGAACAGCCGGCCGAGGTTCTCTTTCTTGCCCGAGTTCACGTTGAAGACACGTGTGTTCTGCTTCAACGAACCGCTGTAGACGCGAAGATAGAACAGATCGAGCGGCTTCTCCGAGACGATCTTGAAGACCAATGCGGAGAACGGGGCCTTCTCGTCGGGCGGTCGCTCGACTTCCGTAGCGTCGGTCGGCGACTTGACCCCCTTGACGGCGGGCCGTTCCAGCGGCGACGGAAGGTAATCCAGCACGCCGCCCAGCAATGTCTGCACGCCGATCTTCTTCAGCGACGATCCGCAGAAGACCGGATGTACCTTGCCCGCGACGGTCGCTCGGCGAACTACAGCCCGCACCGAGTCGGCGGACAGCGCCTCGCCTTCGAGGTATTGCTCCATCAGGGCGTCGTCCAGCTCGGCGGCCTTCTCATCCAGGCGATGTCGCCATTGCCGGGCCTCGTCCGCGTAGGCCACCGGGATGTCCTCCTCGACGACCTTGCTGCCCTGCTCGCCCAGGAATCGATAGGCCTTCATGGCCAGCAGATCGATCAGCCCCTCGAACTTGCCCTCGGCCCCGATGGGAATCTGCACGGGGACGGGGTCGGCGTCGAGTCGTTTCTCCATCGACTCCACCGACATCGCGAAGTCGGCCCCGATCTTGTCCATCTTGTTGACGAAGCAGATGCAGGGCACGTCGTACTTGCGGGCCTGCCGCCAGACCGTCTCGGACTGAGCCTCGACGCCCTCTTTCGCGTCGAAGACGACGATGGCCCCGTCCAGGACGCGCAGGCATCGCTCGACCTCCGCCGTGAAATCGACGTGGCCGGGGGTGTCAATGAGATTGATCGTGTGGTCTTTCCAGGGGCAGGTCACCGCGGCGCTGAAGATGGTGATGCCGCGATCCTGTTCCTGCTCGTCGAAGTCGGTCGCGGTGGTGCCGTCGTCGACTTCGCCGATGCGGTGTGTTTTGCCGGTGTAGTAGAGGATGCGTTCGGTCGTCGTCGTCTTGCCCGCATCGATGTGGGCCGCGATCCCAATGTTCCGCACCAAAGCCAAGCCGGACAAGTCCGCGGTGCCATCCTCGTCGTCTGACTCACCTGTGGGTGCCATGGGTATCCTCACATCCTACTTACGGCGGTGCCGCGCTACGACAAGCCCGAAGAGCCGCGGGCTTCAGCCCGCGCGGCCTTTCAAGACCGAGCGAACGCCAAGACACAACTTCACCGCTTTGCCGCGATTAATCAAGCTCGCCGCGCACGCCCTCGCCCGCGCGGGCTGAAGCCCGCGGCTCTTCATGGAGAGTGTGGCGAAAACGAGGTATCTACGGGCGGGGCGCAAACTCAAACCGCTTGCATTGCCCGAAGAACGCCAGCGGGTTGTCGTGGACGATCCTCTGAATCGCCGCCTCGCCGTGGCCTCGTTGGCGCATTTCCTGAATGAACCGCGGCACGGCCATGGGCTCGCTGGGGCCCCAGTCGCCCGCCGAGTTGACCATGATCCGCTCGGTGCCGTGCATCTCGATCATGCCGGCCGACCGCTGCGGCGTACACTTCGTCACGGGATAGAGCGTCATACCGCACCAATAGCCGGCGTCGAGGATGTGCTTGATCGTGTGCTCCTCGGCGTGGTCCACCAGCACCCGCTCCGGCCGCAGCCGCGACTCGTTCCGCAGCATGTCCAGGATCATCCGCGTGCCCTTGTACTTGTCCTCAAGGTGCGGCGTGTGGATGAGGATCAGCTCGTCATGGGCCGCCGCCAGCTCGAGATGCTCGCAGAAGATCGTGCTTTCGTTCGGCGTGTTCTTGTTGAGACCGATCTCGCCGATGCCGAGGACGTTGGGGCGTTCCAGAAACTCCGGAATCATCGCGATGACCTGACGGCTCAACTCGACGTTCTCGGCCTCCTTGGCGTTGATGCAAAGCCAGGAGTAGTGCTGGATTCCGTGCTGGGCAGCCCTAGTCGGCTCGAACTCGGTCAACTGCCGGAAGTAGTCGCGAAAGCCCTCGGCGCTGCCCCGATCGAACCCGGCCCAAAACGCCGGCTCCGTGACGGCCACGCAGCCTGCGTGCGCGAGCCGTTCGTAGTCGTCGGTCACGCGAGAGACCATGTGGATGTGGGGGTCGATGTAGTTCATTCTGAGAGAGTTGTCAGTTGTCAGTCTTCAGTCTTCGGCTCTCAGCCGCGCGTAGCGCTGGGCTATGGCTTGCCGTTTGGCGCCGGCCAGCCGGCTTCGAACTCCAGCGAGAAGACCTGCTGGCAACGCTCCGCACGGCCTGGCGCGTCCTCCAGTGGCAGATCGATGGCCTGCCGGAGCCGCGCCACCCTGGAATCTCGCAGTGCCTCAGCCGCGTCTTGACCGCGGTCGATGCGGTCTAGCGTTGCCGCGATTTCGAGGATCTTGCACCGTGCTTCGAGATAGTGCCGGTCCAGCGCGTCTGGGGCGGTGAGTGGGCGCATCGCGCGTTCCTCCAGTCAGAGAAACCCCCGATTATCCCCACTCGGCGTCACAATCGCAACGCCTCGCCGCCTTGACAGGGCCCGGCGGCCCTGCCTAGCATGGACTCCGTTGTTCCGATGTAGAGTCGGGCCTTCGTGCAAGGCTCGCCCGGCAACAGGCCGCCGAGGCTGGAACATCCCCATATCCGAAATATCACCGAAAGAGCAGAGCATGCAGATTCACGAAAGTGTGTTGGAGCTTGTGGGCCACACCCCGTTGGTCGAACTTCGCCGCGTCACGGCTGGCCTCAAATGCGCACTGGCGGCCAAGGTCGAGTACATGAACCCAGGCGGTTCGGTCAAGGATCGCCCGGCCCTGCGGATGCTCGAAGAGGCCGAGAAGAGCGGCAAGCTCAAGCCCGGCGGCACGATCATCGAACCCACGAGCGGCAATACAGGAGCGGCTCTGTCCATGGCCGCCGCCATCAAGGGCTACCGCTGCATCCTCGTCATGCCGGACAAGATGTCGGCGGAGAAGTTCGCCCTATTGACGGCCTACGGCGCCGAAGCCGTGAGCGTCCCCGGCGTGGGAGCCAGCGACCCCGAGAGTCTCTACAGCGTCGCCAACCGCCTCACCGGTGAGATCGCCGGGGCCTTCCAGCCCAACCAGTTCGAGAACCCCAACAACCCCCAGGCCCACTACGAATCCACCGGGCCGGAAATCTGGGAGCAGACCGACGGCAAGATCGACTGCTTCGTCGCCGGCCTCGGCACGGGCGGCACGATCAGCGGGACGGCCCGATACCTCAAAGAGAAGAACCCCAACATCAAGATCATCGGCGCCGACCCAGAGGGGTCCATCTACGCCCAGGGCTCCAAGCCCAAGTCCTACCTCGTCGAGGGCATCGGAGAAGACTTCGTGCCGCCCACCGCCAACCTCAAGATCGTCGACCAAGTCGTCAGCGTGACCGACAAGGACTCGTTCACGATGACGCGACGTCTGGCACGCGAAGAGGGCCTCCTCGTCGGCGGCTCGTCGGGAACGGCCGTGTGCGCCGCCCTGCGTGTGGCGGCGAGCCTGCCCGATGACGCGCTCGTGGTCGTACTACTGCCCGATGGCGGCCGAGGCTATCTGAGCAAGGTCTTCAACGACGAATGGATGCAGGGCCACGGGTTTATCCCCACGCCCGGCGTCGGCCAAACGCTCGGCGACGTCCTTGCGGGCAAGGGCAAGGTTCCGGCCCTTCTGACAGTCCATCGTGACGATCACGTCGGCAAGGCAATCGACATGATGCGGAAGAACGACATCTCCCAGGTGCCGGTCGCCGATGACGAAGGTCGCATCGTCGGCTCCATGCAAGAGGTCACGGCCCTGCAACTCGTCTTCGATCATGTGGATACGAACGCGAAGAAGGTCGGCGAGGTCATGGGCTCGCCCTTCCCCAAGCTGGACAAAACGGCCCAGATCGAGCACGGCTTCAAGGCCCTGTCGCTGGGAGCCCCGGCGATCATCATCCGCGAAGACGACAAGCCGATCGGCCTGCTCGCCAAGAGCGACTTCATCGCCTACCTAAGCGGCGACACCGACGACACGGTCCGCCCCGGCGGGCCGCGCTAGGCGCAGCTGCGAAACGGCGTCGCCCGTCCGGCACCACGGGAAGAGCCGCGGGCTTCAGCCCGCGCGGCCGCTCCCGACGAGGGAACGCCCCGTTGCGCTTGCGTAAGGAATGACGACCGAGCGATGGCAGAGCACCAACTGCCCTTGCTTTCAGGATTCTCCGCAGTTCGATGACGTAACTACAGTCCGAAAAAAAAGCAACTAGGGAAGCTACTACGAGACGCGACTTGTGACGATACGCTTCTTGTGCTATACTAAGGACGCAGAGGCGAGGCGACCCCCATGACATTGGACACAATGCTGCCACAGGCTGAGAGTGTCGATCCCGGGAGTTGTGCTGAGCAGTTCCAGCAAGCGCGAGAAGACATGCGTCAGCTTGACGAAGCCTTGGGAAAGCTGGGATCGCCACGCGAATCGCAGCGACGACTCGACCGAGCCCCCATGCCAGTGCCCACGATTCCAATCTTCAACCCCACGGTCCTCAGCTGCTGAACGATATCGTGGTTCGGCGGCTCTCGATAATCTTGACCTGTCGCTCTCCGAAGTGCGACAGGTGGCAGCGGATGTGCAGCTCCCACACCTTCTTCCACAGCGCGTCGTCGGGCGAGAGGTATTCGACCTTCAACCCCAGTTCGTCCTTCGCATGTCGATAGTCAATCGCGCGTCCGTGCGAAAACAGCTTGTCGGCGCGCGACAGGGCCTCGGCCGCTGCGTGCGCCTTCGCCTGATCGTCCTTGAGCATTTTCGCCTTCAACCATCTTGTCGCGATTTCCTGTGAGAGCCTCTGGGCGAGCCTGCATTCTTCGACAAATGCCAAGTCCGGGTGGAAGTCCAGCAGTCGCACAAAGGCGGCAAACGGCTCTTCTGCACCGATGGCCTTGTGCGCCTTCCTTACGTAGGAGTCCACGCTTTCGGTGATGGCGTGCGCTGACCGAAAGACGGTGTTCCCTTGCTCGTCTTTGGTCGCCATCTGCGGATCAATCGGCCCGAGTTCTGAGCAGTAGCCCATGACGATGGCATCCGCGCCGAGACAGACGGTTGATGACGTTTCTCTTGGTGATCTTCTCAATGTCGATGAGGAGTTTTCGCCGTCGCTCCTCGGCTTCTCGTGCTATGTCCGGCAGGATGTCCGGGCTGCCGTGCTTCTTGGGCTTGCGACTCATCCAGCGTTCTCCTCCGTTGGACAGATGCCATCCTGATACTTGCGCGGGCGCGCTCTGCTCGCGGGAGTGCAACATCGCCACTCCGGCGGGGCCAAACTGCCCGAGAAGAGACAAGATGCATCAGGACCGTGCGGCTGTTGAGAAACCGCCAGTCGTCGCCCGACACAACACAGCAACCGCCCTGGTGCGACGTGGGCGGCGTCGCAGTTTTGCGATCTTGCAGCGCTATCGACTTTCTCGACAGCCCTGCTGTTCTGACTTAAACGGCTGTCCTGAGTTACATCTCCGCTCCGCGCTGCAGCCGAGTTTACCAGCCCGGATGGTAGCAACACCGCACATCTGGTGGTACGCTGGCTTGGCCCGCGCGGCGAAGAAAGACGGCCGGCGCGACGATGGTGGCGAAGATGCTATCCGCGGAACGGTGGCCCGGACGGGGTCGGCGGCGAGACAACGGAATCGAAGCCCCGGGCAACGATCATTGTTCGAGCGGCGACGGGACTGAGGCGGGATGAATGCTATGAGCAACGCGAAGCGAACCGCCCTCGTCACCGGGGGCGCCGGATTTGTGGGGTCGCATCTCGCCGAAAAACTGGCGGCCGACCCGGATTGCCGCGTCATCTCGCTGGACGACTACTCCAGGGGCAAGGAAGCGAATCACGTCGAGGGCGTCGATTATCGCGAGGGGCACACGAAGGGTATTGATGAGCTTATTCCTGAAACGCCGGACATCATCTTTCATCTTGGGGAATACGCTCGGATAGCCCCAAGTCATGACGAACCCGACGTCGTCCTCGACAAGAACATTGTGGGCACGGCCGCCGTCCTCGAATTCTGCCGACACCGCAAGGTCAAGAAACTCGTTTATGCCGGTTCCAGCACCAAGTTCGCCGTGGAAGGCGATGGCCGTTTCCAATCGCCTTATGCCTTCTCCAAGGCAACCAGTGCCGATCTGGTGACAGCCTACGGCCGCTGGCATAAGCTCCCCTACGCCATCATGTATTTCTACAGCGTCTATGGCCCTCGGGAGGAGGGCAAGGGACGGTACTCAACTGTCGTCGCTCGCTTCAAGCAGCATTATCTCGAAGGGAGGCCCCTGCCGGTCATCGCGCCCGGCACGCAGGAACGAGGCTTTACGCACGTGAGTGACACCGTCAAAGGCATCCTCCGGGTCGCAGAACAGGGCCAAGGCGATGGATACCAACTCGGCGCCGGAAGGAACATCTCGATACGGGAACTGGCGGAACTCTTCGGTGCTCCGGTGGAGATGATCGAAGGTCGCTCCGGCCGACAATCCTCGAACCTTGATTTGGCAAAGGCGACAGAACTAGCGTGGCGCCCAACCATCGACATCACCGACCATATCAAGGAGTTCATTGCGGCGAATCCGACGTTCGGCGATGGAAAGCAACAATCCTGACAAGTCAGGAAGAGTCAGCGCAGTGACGACGGTCTCCGACGACTCTTCTTGCCCTTCGGCTCCTGAATCTGACAGTGCTGGGTCGTCATCCAAGAAAGAGCCGCAGGCTCCGCGCCCGGCCAGTCCGCGTCAGGATGCCCAGCGCGGGACGCA
>CAYYPB010000042.1:0-11542 GCA_964473405.1 uncultured Planctomycetaceae bacterium | reverse complement strand
CACGCGTGCTCGCTGCTCGGCCTCTCGTCGCCTGCACGCTCTGTCCCACCAACCACTTCGGCCTCGTCGTCGTCGGGCTGAGCTGGGCCGCCGCCGTGTGGCAGGATCGTCTTCGACGACGGGCAAACCTCGGCCCGTGGATCGCGGCGGGCGTGGGGGCGATCGTGCTGCTGGCGCCCTGGATGCCGCCGATATGGCATCATGTCTGGAGCTTCCCCACATTGGGCGGGGGCTGGCAAGCCTACGGCGCGATGGCCGGCCGAACGATCATGGCCATGTGTACGGGCAACCTGGCGTCCGTCGAGGCGTGGTGGGTTTGGGGACCGATGGCGATCCTCGATCGGTCGCGGTGGTTCGTGCGCGCCGCGGGGGGGCGCCGCGTCCGGCGTATTGCGATCATCGTCCTCGGCGGCTTCGCGGCGGGCGTAGCCTCTCGAACCATGATCGACAAGTACATCATGACGTTCAGCGGGCCCGCCTGCCTGCTCGTCGCGGCGTTGGTCATCGCCCCCCGCGGGTCGAAAGGTCGAGCGACGAAGCGGTGGTCCCGCCTGATGGCGGGCGGCCTAGCGGTGGGCTGGCTGGGCTGCTGGGGTAATCTCGCGAGCGAACGACACTTCTCAAGCCTGCGATGGCTGGACCCGTTGGAGGATGTGACGACCGAGTTGTTCGAGCAGAACTGGCTCCACAAGCATCCCGACGCGATCGTCTCACATCCGGCGGCGCGGTACTACTTCGCACGGCTGCGCGTCGCGGCGGAGGCCTCGAACCCTGCCCGAGACAGGCTCGCGCCGCCGATGGTGGCGACGGTGCGCACGCCCGCTGCGGCGTGGCTGCGTGCGTGGGAAGCTCAAGAGCGACAGGAAACGTCGTCGGAGGTGTTATACGCGATGACGCCTGATGCGGTGTTGCCACTGCTCGAGTCGGAGAACGCGCCTCGGTTCATCGTGACGCTGCGAACGGTCGGGTTCGCGTCGTTGCCGCTTTGGGAATCGCTGGAGGCGCGGCTGGCGAAAGACTATTTCGTCACGGACGAGCGGCATTACCTCGAAGACGTCGATGCCGCGTGGAAGGACCGACTCGATCCGCGCGTCGAGCATCCGCGGTGGCGAATCACCGTACGGTATCACGAACGCGGAGAGTAGCGAGGGAACCTCGCAACTGGGCGGTCCGCTAAACGGTAAGCCCCGTGGAACACTTGCGTGCTACCGCAGATCACTCTTTCTTCGATAACGCTTCTAGCTTCTTCTTTGCCTGTTTGGCGAAGTCGGAGTCGGGGTACTTCTTGATGATCCGCCGGTAGTACTTGGCCGCCTTCTTGGGCTCGTCGTTCTTGATGTGGATCGCGGCCGTTTCCAGCCAACTCGTGCAATCCTTGTCCAGGTTGCGGGCGTCGATCACGGCCATGATCTCGGCGTCGGACTTCATTTCTTTCAGCCTTGTCTTGGCCTTCTTGCCGTACTTCGTATGCTTGTGCTTCTTGGAGATCTTCCGAAAGGCCTTGTAGGCCTTGGCGTATTTCTTCTTCTTGAGGTATCGCTCGGCCTGCTTGTAGGTCGATTGGGCGGCCTTCTCCTCCAGGATGCCGCCGGGCTTAGGCGGATTCCTCGCGAGAACTTGCTTCAGCACCTGATCGGACTCGAGAGTGTTGTGGCCCATCCAGACCACCTCGCCGTCGGGATCGAGGATCACGATGGTCGGGTAGGCCTTGACGCCATACTTCTTGAACGTCTTCTCTGCATCGCTGGCAACGATGTAGTCCATGTTGTTCTTCTTGACGAACGGTCGGACCTTCCACTCCGGCTCGTTTGACAACGCGAGTAGGACCACACCCTTCTTCTTGAACTGCTTATTCGCCCTGACCAGGAACGGAATGCTCTTTCGGCAAGGGCCTCACCAGGTGGCCCAGAACTCGATCATGACGACCTTGCCCCTGAGCTGCTTGAGCGAGATGCTGGACATGCCCTTGGGCAGATTCATCCAGTGTTCGGCCGTGATCTCCGGGGCTTGGTCGCCGACCTTCACGGCGTTCTGGGCGGCGGCCGGCGCGGCCATCGAGGCGAGAAGCCCGATCATCAGGGCTGTTCGGCGATGCGAATTCATAGCACACTCCTTGTGAGACGGTTGAGCGTCGTAGGGGGCATTATATCCCAACGAGTGGAATCGTCGGCGTTTTCTTCGGCCAATTTTCAGCTCTCGGGTGTCTGATTTCTGCGAATACACAACCCGGGCGCCCCCCGGATGGCCAGCCGCGGGCTTTGGGGCGTCGATTTCGGCATTCTGTTTTCGGATTTCGGATTTCGGTTTTCAGTTTTCGGCCTTGGGCTTTCGGATTGCCTTGGCAGGGCAGCCGGGCTGGGGTTAGAATGACGCCACTGCCGATCCTGACCAGGGCCGGGCGAGCACGCGGCATGCAGCGTCGGGCATGGAGGCCGGACAGCGCAATCGATTGCGGCATGGAGGCTTACGCGATTCATGATCCTCAAGAAACTTACAGCAACGGGCTTCAAGAGCTTCGCGGACAAGGCCGAGTTCAAGTTCGACAGCGGCATTACCTGCGTTGTCGGCCCCAATGGATGCGGAAAGTCCAATATCGTGGACGCCATCAAGTGGGTCCTGGGGGAGCAGTCCGCCAAGAGCCTCCGCGGAAAGCAGATGCTGGACGTCATCTTCAACGGCTCGGGCACCCGCAAGAGCAGCGGCATAGCCCAGGTCGATCTCACCTTCGACAACACCGACGGAACCCTCCCCTGCGACCAGGCCGAAGTCGTCGTGACGCGGCGGCTGTATCGCTCGGGCGACAGCGAATACCTCCTCAACAAGCAAGCCTGCCGGCTGAAAGATGTTCGCGAGTTGTTCATGGATACGGGCGTCGGCGTGGATGCCTACAGCGTCATCGAACAGGGCCGCGTCGATGTGCTGCTTCAGGCGAACCCGTCCGAACGCCGGGCGATCTTTGAGGAAGCCGCGGGGATCAACAAGTACAAGATGCGCAAGAAGGAGGCGCTGCGGCGACTCGAGCGCGTCGATCAGAATCTCCTGCGCGTCCAGGACATCGTCAAGGAAGTCGAGAAACGCCTGCGCAGTGTGAAGCTCGCGGCCGGCAAGGCGAGAAACTACCAAAGCTACGCCCAACGGTTGCGCGAACTGCGCAGTCGCCACGCGCTGTCGGAGTATCACCGCCTGCGGGTCAAGCGAGATGAGTTGGAGCGGGAGACCGCCGGCCTCAGCGACGAGGTCACGCGCATCCGCACCGAGCTGTCCGACAACGAGGCGAAGACGACGCAGTCGAACGTTCGCATCGTCGATCTGGATCGCGAGATTCAGGAGACCGAGACTCGACTATTCGGCGTGCAATCGGAGACGACCGCGCACGAAGAGCGGATGACCGCGTCGCAGCGGCGCATCACGGACCAGCAAGCTCTGTTGGAGCGAGCGCGCGAACGGTTGGCCGGTTTCGACGAGCAGATGGCCGGCATCGAGGGGCGGCTGCGAGAACGCCGCGAGGCAGCCGAGGCGATCGAAGAAGAAGCCGCGAGGGTCCGAGCCGATCAGGCGCGGCTGGCCGAAGAGAACACCGCTTCGGCGCACGCCTTGAACGAGAAGAAGGCATCCCTCGACGAAGCCAAGGAGAACATCTTCGAGTTCGCTCGCCGCACGAGCCAGCTCAACAACGAGATCCAGGGCCTGGGGCTCCAACGGGAGTCGATGACGGATCAGAAGCGTAAGCTCGACGAACGCGACGCGGAGGTCACGCGACTGCTCGGCGATAGCACGGCCCGTCAGCAGGCTCTCATGCAGCGGCATGAAGAGATCGAGCATCGCATCGCCGACAGAACGCGGCGCATGGACGAGACGAAGGCCCGGCTCGACGAAGCAGCCCGGCGAAGAACCTCCCTGGCCGAGCAGGCCATTGCCGCCAAGGAATACCGCAGCGGTCTGGACAGCCGGCGCGAGCTGCTCGAAGAAATGGATCTCCGGCACGAGGGCCTCTTGGCTGGTGCCCGTGAGATCCTCGAGAGCCGCGACGCCGACGAGACAGGTCAGACGTTTGGCTACATCCTGGGAGCCGTGGGCGAGCTGTTCGAGGCAGACGTATCGCGAGCGAGCATCGTCGAAGCCGTCCTGGGCAATCACGAAACATTCCTCGTCGCTTCGCATCGCGAGAAGCTGCTGGCCGACCGCGAGGCCCTGGGCGAGCTCAGTGGCCGCGTGCAGTCATACTGTCTGGATTCTCTGCCCGTTCCGCTGGGAACGCCGGACCTGTCGAACCAGGAAGGGTTCATCGCCAATCTCGTGGACTGGGTCGAGTATCCCGAGGAATGCTCGCGTTTGGCGCGGCACCTGTTGGGCCGCACATACGTCATCGAGACGATCGCGGACGCGTCGCGCATGGCGTCGCTGGACCCGTTGGCACGGTTTGTGACGATGGAAGGCGTCGTCCTCGAGCCCGACGGGCGTTTGGGGATCGGCTCGCTCGGTTCGGACACGGGCCTGATCAGTCGGCGTAGCGAACTGAAGGAACTCGCCAAGGAGATCGCCGCGGCGACGGGGCGTATCCAAAACCTCTCGGACGAACTCACGCGCACCGAGAGCGAGGTCGGCCAGCTCGATACGGTCCAGCAGGAACTGCGAACCGAGATTTACGGCGCGAACACCGAGCGTGTCGAGGTCCAAGCGGCGTTGGGTTCGGTCGAAGACGCGGTCCGGCAGCTATCCGAGGAGCAACCGTTGATCGCTTCGGAGGTGGCCGTACTCGAGCGGCGACTGGCGGAGATCGACGAGCAGGAGGCCGCGGCGAAGCAGACACTGAGCAGTGTCGAGCATCGCACGCTGGAGGCCGAACAGGCCGTGGCTCGTCTACAAGACGACATCGACGCGCTGGTCACGCAGCGCGATGAGCTCGCCGAGCGCATCACGGCAGCCCGCGTCCGCGTGGGTGAGTTGTCGCAGCGCCGCTCGGCAGTCGCCGAAGCGGTCCGTGCGTTGGACGGCGAGAAGATCCGCCTGAACGCAGATCGCGAGAAGGCCGACCGCGATGTCGTCGAGGCTCAGGAACGCATCGATCAATCGCGAACGCAGATCGAAGAGGCCACCGCAACGCTCGCACGGCTCGCCGGCGAGCGTGCGACGCTGTCTGAGCAAAGCGAGACGCTTCGGCGAGAGCGAGACGAACTGCGTGATGCGCTGACGCAATACGCAGCCGACGCACGGCAGCTTCGCAGCGACATCGAAAAGGTCGAGGCCGATCTGCATGCCCGCGAGATGAGCCTTCAGGAGGCCCGGGTCCGCATCGAGGATCTCGAAGAGCGAATCCGCGAAGAGTTGTCGGTCGAACTATCCGAGCAGTACACGGACTACGAGCCCGATGCGGAGGAAGATTGGCCGGCGATCGAGGCCGAGATCGAGGAGCTGCGTCGCAAGATCGAACGACTCGGCAATGTGAATCTCGACGCGATCAACGAGCAGGAGGAACTGGAGACGCGACTGACGTTCCTCACGAACCAGTTGAACGACCTGCGAGATAGCGAACGGCAATTGCAGACGCTCATCGAGACACTGAACGCCGAATCCGAGAAGCGGTTCCTCGAAACGTTCAACAACGTGCAGGCCCACTTCGCCAAGCTCTTCAAGAAGCTCTTCGGTGGCGGCAAGGCCGAGATCACGCTGATGGACCCGTCGGACGTGCTGGAGTGCGGCATCGAGATCATCGCTCGGCCGCCCGGCAAGGAGCCGCAGAGCATCAGCCTGCTAAGTGGCGGCGAGAAAACGATGACGGCGATCGCCCTGTTGATGGCGGTGTTCCGATCTCGGCCTGCTCCGTTCGTGCTGCTGGACGAGGTTGATGCCGCGCTGGACGAGGCGAACAACATTCGGTTCAACCATGTCGTGCAGGAGTACGTCGATCTGGCGCAGTTCATCGTCATTACGCACTCGAAGCGGACGATGAGCATGGCCGACGTTCTCTACGGCGTGACGATGCAGGAGGCCGGTGTCTCGAAGCGCGTCAGCGTTCGGTTCGACGACGATCATTCCGCGGACACGGCTGTGGCATAGTTGGGTGTCTGATCGTTGCTCGTGGTGGCGAGGGGCGTGGGTTGTTCGCCAACCGGCAAGCCGGGGGCAGCGGTGTAGTGCCGTCGAGCGGGCAGTCCTTGTGATGAGCCGGCCTCGCTACAACTCTCTTTCCAATTCGGCGTAGGCGACGGCCATCGGCTCCAGTGCCGTCTGCCAGGCGTGCGCAGCTGCGAAGGCCGGGCCATCGGTTCTCGGGGCTTCCGCTGCGGCCTTGCAGGCTTCGGCGATGCTCCTTGGCGAGGCGGGGTCGCAGTAGTGCGCGAGGCCGTCGAAGTACTCGCGCACCGGCGTGACATCCGCCACGACGATGGGCGTGCCGTGGGCGGCGGCCTCCATAGCCGAGAGGCCCGGGGTCTCGATGAACGATGGCTGCACGAGTCCCTTCGCGGTCGCGAGAATCTCCGGCGTTTCCGCGTGCGGCACGAGTCCACGAAACGTGACATGCGGACCGGCCGCTCGGCGTACTGCCCGATCGTAGGCCGCACTGCCGGGGGACGGCTGGCCGATGATCAGTAGCCGTTCGCCGATAAGGTGCCGGAACGCTTTGACCAGGTTGAGTTGATTTTTTCGCGGGCCGATGGCCCCAGCGCAAACGAACGGCGCGTTTGTCTCGATTCGATTCGCATCGTCCTGCGTGCCTCTCGTCGTCGGTGGTGCGATCCCGTTCGGTGTCACGCGGAATCTCTCGGGCTCGATGGATGGAAAGCGAGCCCATAGGAGATCGCGTTCGGCTCGGGAGTTCGGGAACACGAGGCGAGCGTCGCGAAGAATCGATGCTTGAAGCTGGACGGGGTCGCCATTCAGCAACAACGACTCCTCGGCCGTGGGGCCGCCCTGTGGCACCGGCGTCTCGCCGGTGGGCCCACCGGCGAGACGCTGATGCCACAGGGCAGCACGTCGCATCGCGCGTCGAAGCCTCGCGGGCAGACATCGGCGTAGCACGTTTCTGGGAAACTCGTACGCATGCCAAGGCACGACATCCTCGAGATCCCAGTACACCGACGACAAGACATACGGCTTGCCGCCGCGTCGAACGTGGTCGGCCTGGGCGGCGGTCTCGTGCGGCCGCGTCAGATTGAAAAGGTGAACGAGATCGACGCCGGCGAGGTTCGGTTGGAGTTCGAACGAAACGGTAACGCGGTGGCCGCTGTCGCGTAGAAACTGCGCGGTCGCCTCCATCTGTACGGTGTCGCCGCCGGGGCACCGATCCGAGTCGGTGCGGTTGAGCATCAGTACGTTCAACGACACGCGGTGATCTCCGGGGGTTCGCGGAAGCCTCGGTGCGGCAAGGTGCTGGATTGGATCGCCAAATGGCAAGCCGGATTCCGAGCGGACCTTACAGTCGTCGGTCTTGTGGTCGCGCGACGCCGCCGAACTGCCCTACCCGGCGTGCGTCTTGGTTCGCAAGTGGGCCCCCAGCACGTTGACGATGCGAGTCGCCGCACGGCCGTCGCCGTAGGGATTGCACGCACGGGCCATCCGATCGTAGGCTGCGCCGTTGTCCAGCAAATCGAGCGTCTTCTCGACGATCCGCTTGCGGTTGGGGCCGACGAGCATGGCCGTGCCGGCGGCGAGCCCTTCGGGTCGTTCGGTCTCGTCGCGGAGAACCAGGACGGGCTTGCCCAGCGACGGGGCCTCCTCCTGCACGCCGCCCGAGTCGGTCAGAATGATGTGCGCGGCCTTCATCGCCGCGACAAACTCGGCGTAGCCCAGCGGCTCGACGAGTTGGATGCGCGGGTTGCCGCCCAGGAGCCGCTTCACGACCGCGACCACGTTCGGGTTGGGATGCACGGGGTAGAGAACCTCGACGTCCCGTTCGGCCACGATGTCGAGGATGGCGCCGCAGATGTCTTCGAGGGGCGTGCCGAAGTTCTCTCGTCGATGCGCCGTGACGAGTACGAGCTTGCGGCCTTCGCTCGGCTCGCCTGAGCTTGGCAATGGGCGTTCGGCGGCCCAGAGCAGCGCGTCGATGACGGTATTGCCCGTCACGTGGACCGTGTTGGCATCGAGCCCCTCGCGAAGGAGGTTCTCCTTGGCCAGCGTCGTCGGTGCGAAGTGCAGATCGGCGAGCCGCCCGGCGATGACACGGTTCATCTCCTCGGGGAAGGGGGCATACTTGCGATGGGTGCGCAGGCCGGCTTCGATGTGACCGAAGGAGACGCGGCGGTAGTAGCAGGCCAACGCCGTGGTCATCACCGTCGTCGTATCGCCCTGTGCCAGGACGATGTCAGGCTTCTCGTGGTCGATGGCCTCATCGATCGCCGGCAGGAGGCGGCTCGTCAGTTCGGTGAGCGACTGGTTCGGCCGCATGATATCCAGGTCGACATCGGGGACTATCTCGAAGAAGTCGAAGACGGGATCGAGCAAGTCGCGGTGCTGGGCCGTCGCTAGGACTCGGACGCGTGCCCAGGATTGCTCGCGCAGCAGACGGATCACAGGCGCGACCTTGACGGCTTCGGGCCGCGTTCCAGCGGTGATGAGAATCGTACGTTGTGGAGGTGATGTGGCGACGGACTGTTGCGGTGAGGTCGAGGTTGCCATGGACGGTCTCGATCGCGGTGCCGCACAAAGAGCCGAGGGCTTCAGCCCGCGCGGACACACGAACTCGCGTTGGCAACGACCCTTCGTTGCCAGCAGGCCATAGCCTAGCCGAAGGGGGTGTGCATGTCACCCGGCGGCCGGCGGCTTGACATTGCGTCGGGGAGCTTCTACGTTCCGGGACGTACCGATTCGCGACGGACACCCCTTTCAGAGAAACAGCGCCATGCCGATCGACAAGTCCAAGTTGCCGCCGCTGAGAGTCGTCTGGTCCGACGAGGCGTTGATGATCCGGGGGCGGGCCGGCGTGATCGACGGCGTAGCCGCCCGGCGGGCGCGCGTTCTGCCCGATGAGCGGGGGCGACTCGGCGAGATCATGCGGGCGGACGACCCCTGGTTCGAGAAGTTCGGCCAGACTTATTTCACCAGCACCTATCCCGGCGTGGTCAAGGCCTGGCATTTCCACAAGCTCCAGACGGATCATTTCTATTGCGTCCGTGGCGCGATCAAGCTCGGCCTGTACGACGGGCGAGAGGACTCGAAGACCCACGGCGAAGTCAACGAGATCTACCTCAGCGAACACTTGCCCGGCCTCGTCCGCATTCCGCCCGGCGTCTATCACGGTTGGATGTGCGTGTCGGACGTCGAGAGCCTCGTCGTAAACGTGACGACGGAGTGCTACGACTACGCCAATCCCGACGAGCATCGCGCCGATCCGCACGAGAATGACATACCGTACGCGTGGGCGCGACGGGACGGTTGAACTCCCGAAACACGAGGCACCGAGGTTTGACGATTCCGCGTCTAGGGGGCATACTTTGCTGCCGTCGTTGTTGCTCCAGATTCGAAAGGGCGTCAAATGTCGAGTAATCCAAGTTCATCCAGTTCGAGTACGGGGCGCATACCTCCGCAGGTTGCCGCTCACAAGGCTGCGGAGTACCTTCAGACCTTCGTTCGCGATGCGATCAACATCACTGTCGAAGAAGTCGAGCTGGGCTCCGATGATGCAGAGTGGCGGATCACCTTGAGCTACCAAGCGGGTACGCTGGGGATGATGGGCCGGAACTACAAGCTCTTCCGAGTGAATGCACAGACCGGAGAAGTGCTGTCTATGCGAATCCGGGGGGAGTAGCGGCGTGGAGGCCCGGCTTCGAGTGCGTCAGATGGCATCTCGCGGCCTGCTGGTCGACACGAACCTCTTCTTGCTCTATGGAGTGGGACTGTTCGACAAGAACCTGATCACTCAATTCAAACGAACCAACAAGTACACGATTGAGGACTTTGAGCTTGTTTCTGGTATCGCGAGCCAGTCGGCTCGTTTGATCACGACGCCGCACATCCTCACGGAGGTATCCAACCTCGCACTCGGTCGCCCTCGCGATAGGCGACAGGGCTTCTTGGAGACTTTCGTGAGCTTGATCCAGAGGACTCACGAGTTGCATGTCGAGAAAGATGTGATCGTGACGACAAGTGCATTCCGGAGCTACGGGATTACAGATGCCGGCGTCGTTGAGTTGGCGCAACGTGAACGCTACTTAGTCTTCACCGACGATTTTCCGCTGGCGGGGTATCTGCAGAATCGCAAGCTTCCGGTGCTGAACTTTAACCATCTTCGCACGCCGGGCTGGTTGGGCTAGCAGCGTTGTGTTGTTGGGCAGGACCATGCCCCCTGGGGAGAAACCATGAAAGGCGTCATTCTTGCCGGCGGGACTGGGTCGCGGCTCTTGCCGCTGACCAAGGTCACCAACAAGCACCTTCTGCCCGTCGGCGACAAGCCGATGATCTATCACCCGATCGAGCGGCTCGTCGGGGCCGGGATCGAGGAACTCCTGATCGTCACCGGCGTCGAACACATGGGCGACGTGGTGGGGCTACTCGGATCGGGGCGGGACTTCGGTTGCCGGTTCACCTACAAGGTCCAGGACGAGGCGGGCGGGATCGCTCAGGCCCTGGGTCTGGCCGAGAACTTCGCGGCGGGCGATCGACTGGCCGTCATTCTGGGCGACAACATCTTCGAGGACGAACTGAAGGCCGACGCCGAGCGGTTCAGCAGCCAGGCCTCCGGGGCGCGCATCCTGCTCAAGGAAGTGCCGGACCCGCAGCGATTCGGCGTCGCCGAGGTAGCCGACGGGCGCGTCATTGGCATCGTGGAGAAGCCAACCTCGCCCAAGTCCGCGTTGGCCGTGACGGGCGTATATTTCTACGACGCCGACGTGTTCGAGATCGTCCGCACGCTCGCACCGTCGGGCCGGGGCGAGTTGGAAATCACCGACGTCAACAACGCCTACGTCGCTCGAGGCGATCTGACCTTCGGCACACTGGACGGATGGTGGAGCGACGCCGGGACGTTCGAGTCGCTCGCTCGCGTGCAGGCGCTCGTCCGCCAGAGCTCGGCCGATGCGGGGACGGCCCATGCGTGAAACGACGTTCACGCCGAGCGCTATCCTCGTCACGGGCGGTGCGGGTTTCATCGGGGCCAACTTCGTTCGGATGGTTCTGTCGCAGTACGCCGATGTGCGCGTCGTGAATCTCGACGGCCTGACCTACGCCGGCAACCTGGAGAACCTCGCCGATGTCGCGGACGATCCGCGCTATTCGTTTGTCAAGGCCGACATCTGCGACACTGACGACGTCGTCGCGGCGTGCAAGCAACACCATGTCGAGGCGATTGTTCACTTCGCCGCCGAGAGTCATGTCGATCGCTCCATCACGGGGCCTGGCGAGTTTGTTCGGACAAACGTACAGGGCACGTTGAGCCTGCTCCAGGCCGCGCGGGCCTGTGACAATCTGCGGTTTCTTCAAGTCGGCACCGATGAGGTCTACGGCTCGCTCGGCGCGACCGGGCTGTTCACCGAGACGACGCCGCTCGATCCGCACTCGCCCCATAACGCGTCCAAAGCCGCCCCCGACCCTCCCCTCTCCGCCT
>CAYYPB010000041.1:8552-11703 GCA_964473405.1 uncultured Planctomycetaceae bacterium | reverse complement strand
GGGCTGGCCCGCGCATTGGGCGTGCCGCCGATGATCGTCGGCCTGACGGTCGTGGCCTACGGCACATCGGCGCCGGAACTCGTCGTCAGTGTGATGGCCACGCTCGCTGACAAGCCGGCCATCTGCGGCGGCAATATCGTCGGCAGCAACATCCTCAACATCCTATTGGTGCTGGGAGCTACGGCGCTGATCTGTCCGATCGAGGCCACCGCCGCGTTCGTTCGACGCGAAGTCCCCGTTATGGTCGGCGTGTCCATCCTTTTTCTCGTGTGCATTCTCGATGGCGAGATCTCGCGGATCGAGGCGGGGATCCTCCTGGCGGCCTTGATCGGCTACACGCTCATGGCCGTTCGCATCGCCCGACGAGAGAAGGCTGAGATCGCCAAGCAGTACGACGAGCAGCAGGCCCCGCTATCCAAACGCGCGCTCCTCGTCAACGGCCTCTTCGTCGTCCTGGGGCTCGCGCTGCTGACCGGCGGCTCGGACGTGTTTCTCGAAGGGGCCGTGGGGATCGCCGAGAAGTTCATGAGCCAGGCGATGATCGGTCTGACCCTCGTAGCCTTCGGCACGAGTTTCCCCGAACTCGTGGCCTGTCTCGTCGCGGCCTACCGCAAGCATCCCGACATCTGCCTCGGCAACATCATCGGCAGCAGCGTGTACAACCTGCTGGCGATCGGCGGCATCGCCGGGCTGGTCGCACCGCTGCCGTTCGACTCGGAAATGGTTCGTTTGCACGTCCCTGTGATGGTCGGGGCGGCGCTGCTCTCCTGGCCGCTCGTGGCGATGGGCGCCAAGGTCAGCCGCCGCGACGGTGTCCTCCTGCTAGCCTGCTACGCGGCGTACATGGCCTGGGCGATCCACACCCACGCGCAAGCCTGACGATCCACCTCGTTCGACAGCGACAGCCAACCGCGCACTCCAAGCACGTCCGATCGTCTCACCCAGCGGCTCGCCGTTTGGCACCTCTGGACCGCCCATCACAATCCACAAGAAAAACACATGGAAACCTTGACATATCGAGAAGTGGTGATATACTGAGAGATAGATAGGAGCGGCAACAACCATGAGTACGACCAAGGCGATCCCCCCGGACATCCTCGAACATGTGGCCGCAGCACTCCGCGTGCTGGCCCACCCCCACAGGCTCAGGATCGTCGAATTGCTGATGGACCAGGACTTGACCGTCGGCGAACTGGCCGACGCGCTCGATATCGCCCCCAGCGCATGCAGCGGGCACCTCAACCTCATGCGGGCACACGGCCTGCTCGCCGGTCGGCGGGAAGGAAAGGCCGTCTACTACCGCGTGGACGATCCAAGCGCGGCAAACGTGATCAAGTGCATTCGGAAGAACATGTGACCGGGTCAGCGAGAGAATGCTCGAGCTTTGGCCCTAAGCCCACGGATCGCAATCCGTGGCCCCCGAAACACAAGGGACGTCGGTCGATCGCAAGGCCGCCGCAGACCCCGCAGGAGAACGACTGACATGGCATCCTCGAAGATCGTGATCATCGGCGGCGTGGCAGGCGGAGCGACCGCGGCGGCCCGCGCAAGGCGACTGGATGAGAACGCCGACATCGTCGTTCTCGAACGCGGCCCCCACGTATCCTTCGCCAACTGCGGCCTGCCCTACCACATCGGTGAGACCATCCCGCAGCGCGAGTCGCTGTTGCTTCAGACGCCCGAGAGCCTGCGAACGCGCTACCGCCTCGACGTCCGCGTTCGGTCCGAGGTCACGTCGATCGACCGTGACCGCAAGCTCGTTCACGTCAAAGACCTCTCGACGGGGCGAGACTACACCGAACCCTACGACAAGCTGCTCATCTCAACCGGCGCCGCCCCCTTGCGTCCACCGCTGCCCGGCATCGATCACGCCAGGATCTTCAGCCTCCGCACCGTCCCGGACACCGACGCGATCAAGGCCGTGGTCGATGGCGGTGCCCAACGTGCGGTGATCGTCGGCGGCGGTTTCATCGGCCTCGAAATGGCGGAGAATCTGCGTGGTCGCGGGCTGGCGGTCGATCTCGTCGAGATGCTGGACCAGGTGATGCCGCCGCTGGATCGCGAGATGGCCGAGCCGATCCAACAAGTCCTTCGACTCAATGGCGTTCGGTTGCACTTGGGTGATGCCGTCGAGTCGTTCGCCGACGCCGACGGGGCGGTCACGGCGAACCTCAAGAGTGGTGCCGCACTGACCGCCGACCTGGTGATCCTGGCGATCGGCGTACGGCCCGAATCGGGCTTGGCGAAGGACGCCGACCTCGAACTCGGTCAGCGCGGCGGCATTCTCGTCGATGAGCATCTGCGAACGACCGATCCGGACATCTACGCCGTGGGCGACGTCGTGCATGTCATCGACTATGTCACGCAGGCGCAAACCCTGATCCCGTTGGCGGGTCCGGCGAATCGCCAGGGTCGCATCGCCGCCGACAACATGCTCGGTCGCGCGTCGACGTTCCGCGGAACGCAGGGCACGAGCATCATCGGGCTTTTCGGCCTGACGGCGGGCATGACCGGCGCGAGCGAGAAAACGCTTCGGCGCGAGGGCATGGCCTACGAGAAGGTCTATGTGCATCCGGCCCATCATGTGGCGTACTATCCCGGCGCGGCGTCGATGACGATCAAACTGCTCTTCGCCAAGAAGGACGGCCGCATTCTTGGTGGGCAGATCGTCGGGACCGCGGGCGTGGACCGGCGTGTGGATGTCCTGGCCGTGGCCATCCAGGCGGGCCGGACCGTCTTCGATCTTGAGGAGGCGGAACTCGCCTACGCTCCGCAGTTTGGTTCGGCCAAGGATGCGATCAACATGGCCGGGTTCGCCGCCGCCAACGTGCTGCGTGGCGATACGAAGGTCTGCCATGCGGATGATTTGCCTGATGGCGTCTTGCTTGACGTTCGCACGAAGGCCGAACACGACGCAGGAGCGATCCCCGACTCGGTTCACATTCCGCTCGATGAGCTGCGCGAGCGGCACGGAGAGTTGCCCGATGGCAAGCCCGTCGTTGTTTACTGCGCCGCCGGCTTACGCGGTTACGTCGCCGGGCGAATCCTGTCGCAACTGGGTCACGACACCTGCAATCTATCCGGCGGGTTCAAGACCTATCGCGCGTTTCATCCGACGGCTCCCGAGGTCGCACCCTCGTGTGACAGCGGC